>NZ_BCBO01000053.1:0-40403 GCF_001320835.1 Pseudomonas sp. NBRC 111138
AAGGGCGGAACCCTAAGTGGCCGTTACCGCAGGAATGGATATGTACACGGTCCAACTGTGTTGACTGCCAGGCCGTCTTCGCAGGCAAGCCAGCTCCCACATTGGATCGCGGGGCATCAGTTATATCTGTGTCGGCTGCCAGGCCGTCACGGGAGCAAGCTCCCTCGCCACAGATTTAGCGTCGTGCCGAAGTTGTGTAGATACCTATGGCTATCGCAGGCAAGCCAGCTCCCACATTTTTAACCGCATTTTCACTTCAGGCTTTTCTCTAGCCAGGCTTTCAAGTCCTGCACTTCCGCTTCGCTGATGGTGTGATTCATTCCCGGGTACTCATGAAACTCCGGCTTGAGCCCCAACCCCGTCAGCACCTTGTTCGCCTGCGTGGCCGAGCTAAAGGGCAGCGCCTGGTCCAAGGTGCCATGGCCGATAAAGATCGCCAGCTTGCCCATGGACGCATCAGGTTTGAGCGCAGACCTGAGCACCGGTAGCACGCTGCCACTGAGCGCAGCGATACCGCGTACCAACTCGGGTTCACGCAAGGCCACCTCGTAAGACATGATTGCGCCCTGGCTGAACCCCACCAGGAACACCCGATCACTTTGGGTGTGGTACTTGGCGGTAGCCTTGAGCACAAAGTCCTTGATCAGCCGGGCGCTGCTGAACAGTTCATCAGTCTCGCCGTTGTACTCAGGCTCATCGGTCTTGGTGAACCAACGATAACCTTGCGGCTGCACGGGCAGCGGCGCGCGCACCGACAGGTAGGTCCAGGTGGACGGCAACGCGTCCTTGATACCAAACAGATCTTCCTCGTTGCTGCCAAACCCATGCAGGAAGATCACCAGCGGCTGGTTGCGCGCATCACCCTGGGTCTGTTCCAGGTAGGACAAAGGCAAGTCGGTGTGCAAGCCGGAGTCGGCATGAGCGGCGCCGGCCACCAGGGCCAAGGCGAGTGCAAGTTGTTTGAGCATCGGGTTTACCTCAGGGTTTGCGCAACAAATAGGTGTCCATGATCCAGCCGTTTTCCAGGCGCGCCGCCTTGCGTACCCGTTCGATCTCTTCTGCCACATGCGCCACTTTACCGCTGATCAGGATCTCGTCCGGCGTGCCCAGGTAGGCGCCCCAGTAAATATCCAGGTCCTGATCCGCCACACTGCGGTAGGAATCTTCGGCGTCGAGCATGACCACCAGGGTATCGGCATCACTCGCCTGCCCCGCCGCCAACCGGCGCCCAGTGGTGATTTCGATGGACTTGCCAATACGGTTGAGCGCCACCTTGTGCTGCGCCGCCAGGGCTTGCACGCTGGTGATGCCGGGGATCACTTCAAACTCGAAGACACAGCGACCACTGGAAAGAATCGCCTGCAAGATGCGGATGGTGCTGTCGTACAGCGCCGGGTCGCCCCAGGCCAGGAACGCCCCCACCTCACCGTCAGCCATTTCTTCGTTGATCATGCGTTCGAAGGTCTGCTGCTTATCGCGGTTGAGGTCCTGCACAGCGGTGGTGTAGTCGATTTCACCGCGCACACGCTCCGGGCAGTCGGCCTCGACAAAACGGTAGCCGGGCTCGGTGATATAGGTGTCGCAGATTTCCCGGCGCAGGTCGATCAGCTTGTCCTTGCTCTGGCCCTTGTCCATCAGGAAGAACACGTCGGTACGGTTCAGCGCCTTCACGGCCTGCATCGTGATGTAGTCGGGGTTGCCGGCGCCAATGCCGATGATCAGGATGCGTTTCATGGGTTGCTCTCAGTGCGGGGCGTGGATTTTGCCATGATCAACGCATCAGGCGTGAGTTTCCAGGCGCAGGCGCCAGACCGCGTTGAAACGCAGCTCGGTGCGCGACAGCGGTTCGACATCGATCAGGTAGAACATCGATACTGGAAATTGCATGACGTACAGCATTGCAGCGCGGATGACCAAGGGATGTGTAACGGCCACCACATGGCCGGGTTGGCACTCCAGTGACCTCATCCATTCGCCCACGCGCGCGCAAATGTGGTCCACCGACTCGCCGCCATGGGGGGCGCTGGCGCTGTCGGTGAGCCAAGTCATCAATTCATCGCGATCAAGCTGGGCAGTGTCCTGCCCCTTCCAATGGCCAAAATCGCCATCGCGTAACGCGGGCTCAACCACGGCGTGGTCACCGAACAGCGTTGCCGTCTGGCGAGTCCGCGCTTCGGGCCCGCATATCAGGCGCACACTTTTGCGGAACCGATCCGTCAGTGACAGCCGCGCATTCTGCCAATCCATCAGTAACGACTCGTCATCGGGAAACCGCCCCTGCTTTTGCATGGGGGTCACGGCATGACATACGAGAGTCAATCGGGTTGCTTGCATAGGCACCTCACTCTGCTCAGGGACGCGGCGGGGAGAAAACGGCGGCGTATTTCAACCTGTCACAACGAACAGGCAAAGGACTGTGACACATGACGGCTCCCCGCATCAGCGGCTGTAACCCTTCGTATTAAGTGGATACGGAACACCTTCGTACAGAAAAGCCACGAAAATTCGCCACAGAAGGCGCGCTTTTCATAACGATAGACGGAGACTTCCATGACGATCCCGGCAGCCACGAACCATGTTCCACCCTCATCTTCGCAACAAACGCCAACAGGCACCTTTGCGTGGCCGGTCAACCCGGATGAAAGGCTGAAGTATGACATCGCTCAGCAGCCGGAAAATCCTGGTCGATCCGAGCCCGTTTCAAGACGCGCACCAAGTTCGCCTCAATTTCTGCTCACTCAAGGACACGTCAGCACGTTGGTGGAAAAGAGTGATGCCGAGCTGGCACAGCAGCTCAGCGCGGCATTGATGGGTCAGGTCGCTGAGGAGCTCACAACCAACAGACAGTCACTCACCGCCCCGACCCTCACCCAGGTTCCGCCTTTTTCCAGCTTCGGCCAAGCGTGGGCACGTTTTAACCAGGCGCTCAGGGCAGAGCCGTTTGCAACCTTTGCCAAAGCCCATCACATCGACCTGTCCAATTTCAGCTGGAACCCTCAAGAGGGAACCATGACGTGCATGATCAATGGCTCCCCCAACAGCTTCACGGAGTTCACCCCTGGCTGGTCACAGGCATCGGCGGACGTCGCCGCAGCGGCCAGAGAGCTGGGCGCCCCGTCGACGACCTGGTTCCGCTACACCGGCGAACACACGCCTCCCAGTTACCTGGTCGGAGACTTCTACGCTATCGCTAGAACCGAGCTCACGCGCAATCCGCGGGCCGTGATCGCGGCACTCCAGCAAGCCGATACATTCCCCTCTCTGGTCATCCCCAACGGCCCCCTGCCATTGGACATCTCGCAACAGACCTTGCGTGCCAGGCAAGCACAACGTAGCGTGAAGGAGACGATCACCCAAGCCACCTTTGAACGCAGCGGCACACTTGCCGACTCCAGTCGCACACCGACGCCCGCCGAACGCGTCGAGGCGGCTGATCGGGAAGTAGCACGGGAGTGTGCCAGAATCCTCACGAGGATCGGCTATCAAAGGCGCATTGATGATCAGTCGCTAACCTTTCTCCCCCTCCTGAATGTGCCTGACGACTCTACCTACGCACACACACGCGAGGCGTTCGGCAAATGCTTCTCCAGCCCCGCTTTCCTGGCGTTTGCGAAAGAACATAATCTCGAGGTTTCATCCTTGTTTATCCACTTGCCGACAGGCCAGTTGGAAGGCTACGTACGAAACCCTGACGGCAGCCGTAAATCGATTGTTTTGCGCACGTCGACTTGCCCCCAATGGGCGGCCCTTGAACCCGACATTTCAAGCGCAGCCCGAAAATACGGGAGAAGCGGCTCGGTCTACGAGGGGCCCGTTCGTACCCAGCAAGCGCTGGATCTCTCTATGATGCTGGACTTTTACGGCGTGACTCGGGAAACCGGCTCAGAGCAGAAGTGGCTCGAACAAGTCGCAGGGCTCATCCGCGATGGCTTCCCCTCCTTGAAAAAAAACAACCCTTCTGCTGACACCTCGCGTGGGATTCGCGAACTGCAGCAGGCAACCCTACAAGCACTTGCAGGCATCAAACCCCCTCCAACACCTATTGTCGTTCAAGCGCCTGCGCCGGTAACCACCGCCAAGCCGCCCGTCGCCAGCCCCGTGAGCGACATCGCCCACCGTCTGTTTAACGCAGAGCCCGGATTGCAATCGGTCGTATCGGGATTACTCAAGGACGCCATCGATGCGTCATTGAACCTCGATGTGGAGCAGTTGGCGTTCGCCGTTCCCGATCCGGACAATCCAGGTGAGCACATTGAAACACCGCTGATGGAAATGATCATCAGCCATGTCGCTGGAGGCGCCGCGCCGGTTTTCGACAGCGCTGGCAAATTCGTCGATACGCGCGAGGACGTGCTCGCCCGTACCGGCAAACCTGCGGGTACTGCACTTCCTATCGATAGGTCAGCGCTACAGAAGGCTATGAGCGAGTTGCCCGGCAAGCTGAACGAAACGCTTCGAGCGGCAAAGATCACGTATTGGAATGAGCCGCCGTTCAATGAGCCGGCCCCTGGGCTGAGTGCCGACACAGCGCTCGGTGTCACCCCGATTTACGCGGGTAGTCGCCGGTCAATGCTCGGCCAGCTGCTGCACAGCAACCTGCGCCTGGCCAGTTTAAAATCCCCAGGTCTCAATGACATACAGCGCGAAACACTGGATACGGTAGCAAGGTTTCCCCACGGGCACCTCAACCCCACAGACAACTCCAAGACAACCATTCACTTCATGGTCCGCACTGACCCGGCCAACCCAGACAGCCCGAACGTTCAAACCCCTAACCTGTTCATCGAACGCAAGGCTGGGGACCGCACCCTCGCTGTGCTGATGTGCGAACCCAGCGGAAAGGTTACTCCTTATGCTTCCCTGGATGCAGCCCAGCAGGCCTGGGAACAGCAAAACCCCGCGGCGCAACCACCGACCCGCACCGACAAGCCCAGCCTGAAAGCCTTCGACGCTGATGCGTTCTACCTGCAAGCGAACGTCATGATTAACAACGGGGACGCCAACGCCGACACTGATCCCGCGCTGATCGTGGCGCGACCATCCCAAGAGTCCGGGCTCAAGCGTCCCGAATGGTCGAAAACCGCCTCGGATGCCAATCGCTTTATTTACCATGACCTGCTTCTGGAGATGGCGGGCTTCGAGCGCCGGCACAAGGGCAAGAGCTTTGGCAGTGATATTCCGGACATTAGCACTTATATCCAGGAACAGATCAAAGCCCTCAACCCTCCACCCTTTCACTATGACATCAAGGATCTGGAAGTCATCTTTCACACTCCCTATGGCGCCCCGGCCAGCGGATTCGGATCAACCCAAACCACCACCCTGCCCTTCACCGAAACCTTTGTACGCAACCTTTCAGGATTACCAAAAGGTCGGGTGGAGGTGCGTCACAAACCGACGGGCATTCATCTAGCCAAGCTCGGAAAAGAGGGCGAACTGGGTAAGCTGATTCAGCAAATCGATGCCGGCAAGAACTACCCCGAATTAGTCAGGCGCGAGCTGCTCGACGATCCTGAAAAAAAAACCAGGCGCCAAGCGCTGTTCGCCGAGCAAGTCCCGATTGAACTGAAAATGAGGGCCCTGGAACTGACGGCCAAAGGCGAGGCTGGCTTCGATAACGCCATGGGTTTTCGTTACCTCCAGGCAATACTGGATCCAACGCCAGGGAAGAAGTTCGTCAATGGCAACGAAATCACCGTGCGCCCGTTGGCGCTCATGCGCCTGCCCGGCGCGGTGCCCGATGTGGTCGAAAACATGTTCCTGATCGAACCCAAGGACATCACAGTCGGCCCGCACATTCTTTATCGCCCGTTGAATTCCAGCGCCCCTCTGCTGCAGTTTCCTTCGCGCCAGGCGCTAATGGAGTCTGTCCAGACACAGAAGGAGCTACAAAAAGACATTCTTGCCTGGCTGCCTGATGAGACAACCCGCGCCGTCTACAGGCACGATGGCTTTCGCGAACCGCATATGCCGACATATACGCCCGTGTTCACGCCTGCGCCGCCCACACTGGCGACTCACGACCTGTCGTCCGAGCTGCAAACCGCGCAACTGATGAGCTACTTGTATGAAGCAAATTCAAGGGCGCTGACATCGCTGGCCAAACACCAAGCCGTATCCAACGGGGAAAGTCGCTGGGAAAGGATTAAAGAAGGGGCAGGCCTATTACTCAATACGGCATTTCTGTTCATGCCAGAGAGTGCCTTTTTAATCGGTATGCCGTTTCAGGCAGACAGCATCATAAGTGATATCAAGACGCTTGCCGGGAGCAGGGAAGGAAACAAAGAAGCAGCCGCAACAGATTTATTCATCAACATAGCGATGTTAATGCTTCACCTCGCAAGAGCACACCCCACTCAAACCTCCGCACGTACTGGAGTCGCGGCCATTCATACGGTACCGCAGGAAAAACGCGTAGGTGATTTACCGGCGGCGCCTTCGCCTGAGTCAGCATTACGTGAAGTGATTCGGTTGGGCGGTCCATGGAGGGGTTTCAAGGCCATCGATGGCGACATACAAACCTTCGAGGATATTTACAAAGGCGCCCCACGGCTCAATATATTCGGACATGGGACTGAACCGGCCACCGGAGAGCCCGCGAAAGTCGTAGGCGCAAACGGCAAGTTCTATTCGGCGCAAGACATCGTCAATAAACTTCGTGCGGAAAAAATTGACTTCAGCAAATATAAAAACATTGTGCTTCGCGTCTGCTATTCCGGCGCAAACGGCCCGAACTCGCTGGGTGATGAAATCTCCAACCTGACCAACATACCCACCAAGTCATTCGCAGGTCCTGTGCACATGGATTATTTTTTGGGCAAAGACCCAACGGGCCTGTTCAAAACGTACTATCGGGAATTCAAAGCGAAATACCCCACGCTTTCTCCACGCGACATAAAGTTGCTCGCTGACTCGAAAGTGAAGTTGGATTTTGCCAAGAACAACCACCTTAATACGGTGGAAAAGACATCAGGAACGCTGCTGCGATTCAATATTGGCACCCAGAAAGAGCCTGAGATGGTTCAAGAACTTGTCGATTACCGGCCACATTACTCCTACCCTGCCCTGGCCGCGACCCACGTGTTGCCAGCCAATTCAGCCCGATAGCCTGTTGCGGCAGGTTTGCCAACGCAACCCTGCCGTTTGATTACCAAGATGCAAACACGGCGTCAGGCCAGCGCCGTTTTCGCAGACGCCACCCTAGGCGTGGCACCGACCACGAAGTCCTCCTTGCGCAACACCACCAGCGCTACCAACGACACCACCCCGGTCGCTACATAGAAATACCACGGCGAAGTAATGTCGCCTGTCACCTTGATCAACCAGGTGGAAATCAACGGCGCACTGCCGCCAAACACCGCGACAGGCACGTTATACGCCACGGCAATCCCAGTGGAGCGAATCCGCGTCGGCAACAGCTCACTCATCAACGCATAGGTTGACGACGCGTACAGCCCGAACAGAATCGCCACCGCCATCAACGGCGCGAAGAAGGTCGCCGGGGTGGCGGTCGGGGCGGATTTGAACAGCCAGAACATCGCCAGGGTCGCCAGCGTGCCGATCACCATCAGGAACGGCTTGCGCCCGTATTTATCGGTAAAGGCCCCGCCAAACGGCATCACGAAAGCCGCCGAGAAGCTGGCGACGAACACGTAGAGCAAGGTGGTGCCACTGTCGAACTTGAGGATCTTGGCCATGTAGGTCGAGGCGAACGTCAGCACCAGGTAAAAGATCGAGCTGTGCAAGGTGATGATAAAGAACACCAGGGCAATCGCCCGCTTCCACTGCCAGACCTCACGCAGCGGCGCCCGCGAAGTTTGCCCGGCGCGTTGCAGGGCGAGGAACTCGGGGCTGTCTTCGAGCTTGAGGCGAATGTACATGGAAATAAAGCCCAGGGGCGCGGCGATCAGGAACGGTACGCGCCAGGCCCATTCCTGCATGACCTCGGCGCCCAGCACCCAGGTCATGCCGTTGGCCACGGCGCCACCGAGCAGCAGGCCGAGCACGGCGGTGACCATCAGCCAGCAGGTGGCAAAGCCACGGCGACCGGGGCCGGCGTATTCAGAGATGAAGCTGGTGACCGTACCGATTTCGCCGCCCGCCGAGAAGCCCTGCACGCAGCGCACCAGGATCAACAGGATCGGTGCGGCGATGCCCAGGCTGGCGTAGGTCGGCAACAGGCCCAGCATCACCGTGGAGCCGGTCATCATCACCAGCGCCATGATCAGGGTTTTGCGCCGGCCGATCTTGTCTGCCAGCGGGCCGAAGAACAGCCCACCCAAAGGGCGGATAAAAAAGCTCAGCGCAAACGCGGCAAAGCTGGCCAACAGGCTGGTGGTGGGGTCATCGGAGACGAAGAACGCCTGGCCGATATAGACCGCGAGAAAGCCATACACGCCGTAGTCGTACCACTCGATCAAGTGGCCGGAGGTGGCGCCCAGAAACGCACGGCGGCGCTTGCGGACGGTGTCTTGTGCGGGATTGCCCATCGTGGGGACTCCTTGTCTGATTATCGATCCATGTTAAAGCGCGGCGATACTCGCGGTTTGCAGCCAATGCCGCAAGTCGGTCTTGAGAATCTTGCCGTAGCTGTTCTTCGGCAAATCGCTGCGCCACACATATTTTTTCGGCTTTTTGAACGAGGCCATGCGCGCCAGGAACCACGCCGTCAGCTCGCCTTCGTCCAGCGGCTGGCCGCTGCGGGTCACCACGAAGGCCACCACCGACTCCCCCCATTGCGCGTCGGGCTCGCCCACCACGCACACTTCGAACACCTCGGGATGCTGGGCCAGCACTTCCTCGACTTCACGGGGGTACACGTTGCTGCCGCCACTGATGATCACGTCCTTGGAGCGATCCGTCAGGGTCAGGTAGCCGGCCGGGTCGAGGTAGCCGATGTCGCCGGTCAGCAGCCAACCGTCCACCAGCGTCTGGCGCGTGGCCTGCGGGTTGCGCCAGTAGCCTTGCATCACCGTGGCGCCACGCACCGCGATTTCACCGCGTTGGCCGGTGGGCAGTGGCTGGTGCTCGGCATCGAGAATGCGGATCTCGACACAGGCTTGCGCGTGGCCCACCGAGGCGGCCAGGGTGGCCCAGTCGGGACGCTGGCGTTCGGCGATCAAGGCGCGGGGCAAGACGCTGATGGTCATCGGGCTCTCGCCCTGGCCGTAGATCTGCACCAGGCGCGGGCCGAAGGTGTCGACTGCTTCGCGCAGGTCGGCGAGGTACATGGGGCCGCCGCCGTAGACGATGGTCTTGATGCCGGCGCCGTGATAATCCTGGCGCCGGGCCTGTTCGACCATGCGCTTGACCATGGTCGGCGCAGCAAACAGCGACACCTGGCCCATGTGCTCGGCCAGCCCGAACAGCTCGGCGGCATCGAAGCCATGGGAGGCCGGCACCACATGGCGGGCGCCGCAGCGCACATGGATGAAGTTGTACAGGCCGGCGCCGTGGGACATGGGCGCGGCATACAGCGCCGCATCGTCGGCGCTCACTTGATCGACATCCGTGGCGTAGCACAGCGACATGGCGATCAGGTTGCCGTGCGACAGCATCACGCCCTTGGAGCGCCCGGTGGTACCAGAGGTATAGAACAGCCAGGCGAGGTCGTGATCCTGGCGGGGCACCGGCTGTTCCAGGCTGGGCCAACCATGGCTGGGCGGCAGCGGGTGGCCGTCCAATTCCGTGCAATGCGCGGGCAAATCCCGCGATGAAAACACCTGGCCGCCGTCGGTAAAGATCAACCGCGCCTCGGCATTATCGGCAATCCACGCCGCTTCGCTGGGGTGCAGCTTGGCGTTGATCGGCACCGCCACCCCGCCCATCCACCAGATGGCGTAGAGCAGTTCCAGGTAGTCGCAGCTGTTTTTCATCAGCAGCGCCACCGCGTCTCCCGGCACCAGGCCATGCTGCTCCACCAGGTGCGCGGCGCGTTGGCGCACGTGGGCGGCGAAGCTGGCGTAGTCGGCCACTTGCACGCTGCCGTCGAACAATGCCGGGCGTTGCGGGGCCCGACGCTGGGTGTCGTGCAGCCAGTTGGCAATGTTCATGACTCAGCTCCGGCGTGCCTGCAGGACCGAGGCGTAGTTGGCCACCGCCATGCCGCCCATGTTGAACACCAGGCCGAACTCCGGGTTGGGCACCGCCAGGCCAATCGGCTCGCCGGTCAATTGCCGGAACGCCAAGGCATGCATGGACACCCCCGTGGCGCCGACGGGATGCCCCTTGGCCTTGAGTCCGCCGGAAAGGTTCACCGGTAAGCGCCCGCCGGCGCGCACCACCCCGCTGTCGAGCACGCGATGGCCTTCGCCCTTGGGCGCCAGGCCCATGGCTTCATAGATCAGCAACTCGGCAATGGTGAAGCAGTCGTGCACTTCGGCGAAGCTCAGGTCAGCCAAGGTCACATTCGCCCCGCGCAGCGCTGCATGGATCGCGCGTTGCGGGCCCTCAAAGGCGAGGATGTCACGCTGGGCGATGGGCAAGGTGTCGTTGACCTGGGTCATCGCCCGGATTTGCACCTCGCGACGGAACGCCCGCGCACGTTTGGGCGAGGCGAGGATGATCGCGGCTGCGCCATCGCTGATCAGTGAGCAATCGGTCAGGCGCAGGGAGTCAGCCACGAACGGGTTGCTTTGGGACACGTTGTTGCAGTGTTCGAAATTCATCTCCCGATGCATCTGCGCCAGCGGGTTGGCCATGGCATTGGAGTGGTTTTTGGTAGCGATGGCCGCCATCGAGCCCAGCGGGCAGTGGTAACGCTCGGCGTATTGGCGGGCGGCGCGGCCGAACAACTGGGGGAAACTCAGGCCGGCTTCGGCCGGGTCGTTCTGGTAGCCGGCCCCGGCCAAGGCTTGGGTGACCGCGGCAGTGCTGGTGTGGGTCATCTTCTCGGCGCCCACCACCAGCACCAGCTCAGCGCTGCCGGAGAGGATCGCATTGACCCCCGCCTGAATCGCCGCCGAGCCGGATGCACAGGCGTTTTCACAGCGAGTAGCCGGTTTGAAGCGCAGCCCGGGGTCGGCTTGCAATAGCAATGAGGCGGCAAACCCGTCGGGCACCAGCCCCGAGTTGAAATGGCCGAGGAACAACGCATCGATTTGCGACGCGTCAATCTCGGCGTCGCTCAGGGCTTCGCGGGTCACCTGGACGATCAGGTCTTCCAGCGTCGTGCCTTCCAGGCGACCAAAGCGGGAGTGACCAGCGGCAACAATGGAGACGCAATCAGCAGGCATAATCAATTTCTTCTGTTCTTGATTCGGACTTTACTTACAATGACCCACCCCTGATCGTGCGCCAATTCGTGTAACTACTTACACGGGTAAGTAGCGCCCCAGGGCATTGAACAACGAGGCAGGATGCCCCATGACCGCGCTAGCCCAGCAATTTCCCGACCTCGAACGCCTGGCGTTCAAGCTGTCCCCTGCCCCGCAGATCGTCACCAGCGACCGCGTGATTCTCGACTGCAACGACGCTTTCCTGAAGCTGTTCGGCTATACGCGCGACGCACTGGTCAACCAGCTGACCTTGCTGATCTACCCGTCCCAGGCCGACTACCACGCCATCGGCAAGCGCAGCCATGATTGGCTGCTCGACAGCGACAACGGCTTTTATTCCGATGAACGCTTCATGCAGCACCACAATGGCGAAGTGTTCTGGGCCAAGTCCCACGGCTACACCCTCACCCCCAAAGACCCGTTCAAGCTGATGATCTGGCACTTCGAACGCCTGGACCGCATGCACCAGGGCACCGGCGACCTCACGCCCCGGGAGCGGGAAATCGCCATGCACATCGTCAACGGGTTCAAATCCAAAGAAATTGCCCTGCGCCTGGCGATCTCCCACCGCACCGTTGAGGTGCACCGGGCGCGGTTGATGAAGAAATTGCAGGCCAAGACGGTGGTGGAGTTGGTGTCGAAGATCATTATGGTGGCCTGACCGATAACGGCTGTTTAACCGATGCCCCGCCATCCAAATGTGTGGGCAGCCCCAATGCCGCACAGTTAAGCGAACGCAATGCCCAACGCAACGAAGATCAAATGTGGGAGCTGGCTTGCCTGCGAAAGCGGTCGTGCAGTAATAGATGCAGTGACTGAAACGTCGTCATCGCAGCATAGGTATCTACACAACTGTGCAGTTCGCCGCAGCCACCGGTAACTACGATGCGAAGCGAGCCGCTCTTGATCTGCTTTTGATCTTGATCTCAGGCGCCCCGTTAAACCACGCTGGCCGAACGCAGGCTTGAATTCGTGGGTAACCCGGCAGGACGCCGGGTTAGCCGTCCTGGGCCAAGGATGGCCCATGACGGCGGCCCACGGATTCAAGCCGGAGTGAGGGCACACCGAGCCTAAGCGAGGTGCCGAGTGGTGGGGCAAGAGCGTTTTGCTTACTTTTGTCTGGGCCGGCATTCCGGCTTTTCAAAAGTGAGCCGCTGTAAAAGCGGAACCATAAGCAGCCATGACCTAAATAATGGATATGTACACGGTCTGATCCAAGATTATGGTCGGCTCTCAGGCCGCCTTCGCAGGCAAGCCAGCTCCCACAGTTTGATCGTGGGGTATCAGCTAGAGAAGCGTCGGCTGGCAGGCCGTCATCTCAGGCAAGCCAGCTTCCATATTTGGATTGAGGGGCGTCAGGTAGACAGGCGTCGGCTGTCTGGGCCGCGTAGCTGAAACGTTCAACCGAGCACGTCCATACAATTCCCCACCGCCCTGCCCCCCTAACCTCACGGCTTTCGAACCCTCAGAAGCGCTGGAGAACGGGCATGGGTAACACAGCAACCAAGGTATCGCTGGCATTGACGCTGCTGGCAAGTGCGATGATGAGCAACGCGTTTGCCGCCACCCCGAACGTGGCCGTGGCGCCGCAGTACGACACCAGCCATGTGTATGTGGCACCGGCCGATGTGGACCGTTTTGCCCAGAGTTTCCTCGCCACCTTCGGCGGCAAAAGCACGCCCCAGGTCGTGGTCAACGTGCTGCCGGTGCCGAGCAGCACCACCTCGCAATTGCTCCAGACCCCGGCGGGCACCGTGTCGTTGTTCGGCTTTACCACCCCCGTGCCTCACCCGTTCGGCCAGGAACGCAACGGCTATCTGGTCAAGGACATGGACGTGGCCCTCAAGGCCGCGCGTGAAAATGGCGCCGACGTAATCGTCAGCGATTTCCCCGACCCCATCGGCCGTGATGCCGTGGTGCAATGGCCGGGCGGTGTGAACATGCAGCTCTACTGGCACACCAAGACCCCGGATTACGCCGCCTTCGACACCGTGCCGGAAAACCGTGTGTATGTGTCCAACGACAGCGCCGAGCGGTTTATCAAGGCATTCCTGGGTTTCTCCCACGGCAAGGTAGTGAGCGACGACAAGCACGCCCCTGGGGTTGATGTCGGCCAGGCCGGCGGCCACTACCGCCGCGTCGAGATCGAATCGCCGTTCGGGCGCATGGCGGTGCTGGTCACCAACGGCCAACTGCCCTACCCGTTCGGCCACGACACCACCGGTTACCAGGTCAACGACCTCGCCGCCACCCTGGGCAAGGCCACTGGCTCTGGCGCCACAGTGCTGGTGCCGGCGTTCGACAGCAAAGGTCGGCGCAGTGCGTTGGTGGAGTTCCCGGGCGGTTATGTCGCAGAAATCCACCAACTCAGCGCGGCAAAATGATTCGTCACGCAGGCTGGAGCCTGGCTGTGCTGTGGCCGTTGCTTGCTGGCAGCGTGCAGGCCGACGACCAGCTGGTACGCCCGGCGATCAAGGCCAACCGCTGGCAGGAAGACTGGTCTGTGCTCAAGGACCCGGCATTGCGCACGCAACCGCTGGACAACCTCAAGTACATCCCACTGTCCGCCGCCAACCCGTTCACCTACTTGTCGTTGGGCGCAACCTTGCGTGAACGTTTCGAGATGAACGACGCCAGCGGGTTCGGCGTGCGGGATGTACCGCGTGACCGCTACCTGATCCAGCGCTTTCAGGTGCACGCCGACTTGCACCTGAACGAACACTGGCGGCTGTTCACCCAGTTGGAAGATGTGCGGGCCTATGACAAGACCACCATTGGCGGTGCCGACCAGAACCGCGTCGACCTGCGCCTGGCCTTTGCCGAATACGTGAAGACCTTCAGCGCTGGCACCTTCAAGGCACGGGCTGGCCGCCAGGATTTCGCCTTCGACTTGCAGCGTTTCATCTCGTCACGGGACGGCCCGAATGTGCGGCAGTCCTTCGATGCGTTGTGGGCGGACTGGGAAACGCCGCAATGGCGCTTCATCGGGATCGCCAGCCAACCGGTGCAGTACCAGGATGGCCGGCATTTCGACGACAAGTCCAACAGCGACGCGCGCTTCCACATGCTACGAGTCGAGCGGCTGGTGGGCGGCACCAATGAGCTGTCGGCCTATTACGGCGTGTACGAGCGCAGCGCCGCCCATTACCTGGACGCCGACGGCGAAGAGACGCGCCAGTTGCTGGACGCCCGCCTGGGTGGCGCAGCCCAGGGTTTCGACTGGGACGTCGAAGCCATGCTGCAACGCGGCTCGGTGGGCAGCAAGACGATTCGCGCCTGGGCCGGTGGCAGCCGCACCGGCTACACCTTTGACACGCTGGCCTGGAAGCCGCGTATCGGCCTGCAACTGGATATCGCTTCCGGTGACCGCCAGGCCGGTGACGGCCGGGTCGGCACCTTCAACCCGCTGTTCCCCAATGGCTATTACTTTTCCCTGGCGGGCTACACCGGCTACAGCAACCTGATCCACGTCAAGCCGTCGATCACCGTCAAGCCCCTCGCCAAGCTCAGCGTGCAAACCGCCGTCGGCCTGCTGTGGCGGCAGACCACCGCAGACGCCGTCTACACCCAGCCCAACCTGGCCGTGGCTGGCACGGCGGGCCAAGGCGAGCGCTGGACCGGCGCCTACGGCCAACTGCGCACCGACTACGCCTTTACGCCCAACCTCAGCGGTGCGGTCGAAGCGGTGCACTACGCGGTCGGCCAGACGCTGCGTGATGCCGGTGGGCACGACAGCAATTACCTGGGCATGGAGCTCAAGTTCAGTTGGTGAGACAAGCACACCCATACAAGCCTGGGCTCAGGTTTACGGCAATAGTGAGGCGGTTTTTACACCGCCCTTTTTCAGCCCTGCAAGGAGTTTCAGATGAGCACATTCGTTGCCAAAGACGGTACCCAGATCTACTTCAAGGACTGGGGCAGCGGTAAGCCCGTGCTGTTCAGCCACGGCTGGCCGCTGGATGCGGACATGTGGGAATACCAGATGGAATACCTGAGCAGCCGTGGCTTTCGCACCATTGCCTTTGACCGTCGTGGTTTTGGCCGCTCGGACCAGCCATGGACCGGTAACGACTACGACACCTTCGCTGACGATATCGCCCAGTTGATCGAACACCTTGACCTGCAGGACGTGACCCTGGTGGGCTTCTCCATGGGTGGCGGTGACGTGGCGCGCTACATCGCCCGCCACGGCAGTGCCCGTGTCGCCGGCCTGGTGTTGTTGGGCGCGGTCACGCCGATCTTCGGTCAGCAAGCCGACTACCCCCAAGGCGTGCCAGGCGAGGTGTTCGATGGCATCAAGGCCGGCCTGTTGAAGGATCGTGCGCAGTTCATCAGCGACTTCAACACGCCATTCTTCGGTCTCAATAAAGGCCAGCACGTTTCGGAGGGTGTGCTCAGCCAAACCCTGCAGATCGCCATGCTCGCGTCGCTCAAATCCACCGTGGATTGCGTCACGGCGTTCTCGCAAACCGACTTCCGCCCGGACATGGCCAAAATCGACGTGCCGACCCTGGTGATCCATGGCGACGGCGACCAGATCGTGCCGTTCGAAACCACCGGCAAGGTGGCTGCTGAAATGATCAAGGGCGCGCAACTGAAGGTGTACAAGGATGCGCCTCACGGGTTTGCCGTGACCCACGCTCAACAGCTCAATGAAGACCTGTTGGGATTCCTGAACCGTTGACATCTTGATGCCCCTGTAGGAGCGAGCTTGCTCGCGAAGAACGTCAACGATAACGCGTGCTTGCTGAATGAACGCGGCGCCTATGCGTTTTTCGCGAGCAAGCTCGCTCCTACAGAAGGCAGAAGGCCGGGCGAGCCCGGCCTTTTTTGTTCAGGCAAAGCGCTGGCTCAGCACCAGCCGCCCCGGCCCTGCGATCAGCACGCTGGTAAAGATGATCAACAGCAGCCAGCCGAACTGCCCTTCGAACAGCGTCCACTCCGGGTGCACCACCAGCAACGCGATGACCAGCACCGCCAGGATCGGCAGGCACGCCAGGCGCACCAGCACGCCCGCGACGATCAGCAGCGGGCACAGCACCTCGGCAAAGATCGCCAGCAGCAACGTGACATGGGCGCCCAAGTGAAACGGGTCCTCGATCAGCTTCAATTGCTCGCTGTAGTGGAGCAACTTGGGCAACCCATGCACCCACAGCAGGAACAACGCCCCGCTGACCCGCAGGAACAACAACCCGATATCCTGATTTCTCGCTTCGTTCATACGCCACCTGTGTCCGTCAAAAATGAGCGGCAGCCAGTGTGTCCGAAGCCACGCCGACGCACTTGCAGGCTTGTGCTGAAAGCCTGCGTTTGCATTGCCCGAAGAACCCGGCATGATCTTGCTGAACTGCCGACCCCGCGCTACGGTCCCAACCCATACGCTCATCGCTACAGGAACTTTTCCATGACGCTTCCACAAGAAATGACCCTGATCGAAATCACCACCCCTGGCGGGCCCGAGGTCTTGCAGCCGCGCAGCGCCGACGTGCCAGTGGCCGGGCCGGGCGAGATTCTGATTCGCGTGCACGCCGCCGGGGTCAACCGCCCAGACGCCTTGCAGCGCGCGGGTAAATACCCGATGAAGCCCGGCATGAGCCCGATTCCGGGGTTGGAAGTGGCCGGTGAAGTGGTGGCGCTGGGCACTGGCGTGAACGAATACAGCCTGGGCGACAAGGTTTGCGCCCTGACCAATGGCGGCGGCTATGCGCAGTATTGCGCGGTGCCGGCCAGCCAGGCGCTGCCGATCCCCGCAGGCATGGACTGGATTCAGGCCGCTGCCGTGCCGGAAACGTTCTTTACGGTCTGGGCCAACCTGTTCGGGCTCGGCGGTGCCCGCAAAGGCCAGCGCGCCTTGATCCACGGCGGCACCAGCGGCATCGGTACCACCGCGTTGATGCTCTGCCAGGAATTCGGCATCCAGGCATTCGCCACGGCGGGCAGCGCCGACAAATGCGCGGCGATTGCCAAGCTCGGTGCCGAGCCGATCAACTACCGCGAACAGGCATTTGCCGAGGTCATCGCCAAACAGACCGATGGCAAAGGCGTCAACGTGATCCTCGACATCATGGGCGCCTCGTACCTCAACAATAACCTCAAGGCCCTGGGCATGGACGGCCACCTGGTGATCCTCGGCTTCCTCGGTGGCGCCAAGGCCAACGACGTCGACCTGCTGACCATCCTCGGCAAACGCGCGGTGATCACCGGCTCGCTGCTGCGGGCCCGCACGCGGGAAGAAAAGGCCGAGATTGCCCAGCAACTGCGCGAACACGTGTGGCCGGTACTCAGTGCCGGGCGCTGCCTGCCGATTATCGACCAGGTCTACGCCTACACCGACGCCGCCCAGGCCCATGCGAGGATGGAAGGTGGGGACCATATCGGCAAGATTGTGTTGCGGGTGGAGTGAGGCGATTCGACTTGCCCGCAAAGGTGGTGTGTCAGTCACTGTATCTGTTACTGCACGACCGCTTTCGCAGGCAAGCCAGCTCCCACATTTGATCTTCATTACTTCGAGCATAGCGTTCGTTTAACTGACCGGCGTTAGGGCAAGCCTCCTCCCACCCTGGATAAAACACAGGCCATCATGGGCTATCACGGCTGTTGGGCATACACCGGATAATCCACATACCCCGCCTGTGTCCCGCCATACAAGCCTTCGGCCTTCAACGCATTCAACGGCCAGCCATTGAACAGCCGCTGGGGCAAGTCCGGGTTGGCAATGAAGGGCCGTCCAAAGGCGATCAAGTCCGCCAACCCGGCCTCTACCAGCCGTGCGCCGCGCTCGGCGGTGTAGCGCCCGGCGTAGATGATCCTGCCGCTGAAGGTGGCGCGCACGGCCTGGCGAAATGTGTCGGGCAGGTCGGGGGCGTTGTCCCAATCGGCTTCGGCAATGGACACATAGGCGATGCCCGACGCTTCCAGCACTTTGATCGCTTCGATATAGGTAAGGTGCGGGTCTTCTTCCACCAGGCCGATGTAGACCCGGTCCTGATCGGTGCCACTGAACAGCGGCGAAAAGCGCACGCCCAGGCGTTCCGGCCCCACCACTTTGCACACCGCTTCGACAATCTCGCGCAGCAAGCGCAGGCGATTGTCCAGCGAGCCGCCGTACTCATCCTCACGGAGGTTGGAATGGGCCGAGATGAACTGGTTGACCAGGTAGCCGTTGGCCGCGTGAATTTCCACGCCGTCGAACCCGGCGTCCAGGGCATTGCGCGCAGCCTGGGCGTAGTGCCCTACCAGCTCTTCGATTTCCAGCGTGGTCAAGGCACGGGGGACGGGTGGCTGCACCAGTTCACCCCTACCCGGCCCGGTTTCAATGAAGGCTTTGGCTTGCAACGCCGGCAGCGCAGACGGGCCCACCGGGGCACCACCGTCAGGTTGCAGCGCGTTATGGGACACCCGCCCCACATGCCATAACTGGGCGAAGATCACACCGCCCTCGGCATGCACCGCTGCAGTGACTTTGCGCCAACCCTCGATTTGCGCCGGTGTATGAAGGCCCGGCGTCCACGCGTAGCCCTGGCCCCGGGGTTCGATCTGCGTACCCTCGCTGACCATGAACCCGGCACTGGCCCGTTGACGGTAATACTCGGCCATCAGGTCGGTGGCGATATTACCCGGCTGGGCGCTGCGCTGGCGGGTCAGCGGTGGCAGTACAACACGGTTGTTCAAGCGGTGATGCCCCAGCTTGATCGGGGTGTTCAAGATGCAGTCAGGCACGGCGATATTCCAAATTCAGGACGAACGAAAACCGTGGCGACTCCTGGGAGTCGCCACCGCGTAGATCGGTTGATTAATTTAAGCGCAGAGTGTCAGCAGGGCCTTGGCCACTTCGCTGGAGCTGCCTGGGTTTTGCCCAGTCACCAGCAAACCGTCGACAATGACGAAGGATTGCCAGTCGGCGCCCTTCTCATACAGGCCGCCCAATTTACGGAATTCATCTTCAATCAGGAACGGCACGACCTCGGTCAACTGCACAGCGGCCTCTTCCGAATTGGAGAACCCGGTGACGCGGCGGCCCTTGATCAACGGCTCACCGTTAACTGCCTTGACGTGACGCAAGGCACCCGGTGCATGGCACACAAAGCCAACGGGCTTGCCGGCCCGCTCGAAAGCTTCGATCAGCGCGATGGACACCGGCGACTCCGCCAGGTCCCACAGCGGACCGTGGCCGCCTGGGTAGAACACGGTGTCGAAGTCGGCGGCATTGACCGAGTCCAGCTTCACGGTGGTCGCCAGGGCTTGCTGCGCAGCCGGGTCTTTGCCGAAGCGCTCGGTCTGCTCGGTTTGCGCATCCGGTTCATCGCTCTTGGGGTCCAACGGCGGCTGGCCGCCGGCCGGAGAAGCCAGCACCACTTCGGCGCCAGCGTCCTTGAACGCGTAATAAGGTGCGGCGAATTCTTCGAGCCAGAAGCCGGTCTTGCGCCCGGTATCGCCAAGCTGGTCGTGAGAGGTCAGTACCATTAATACTTTCATTTTCCAGTGCCTCGATCGATGTGAATAACAGGGTTTTCAGGGCTGCCCAACAACTGTTGGGTCAGCAGCAGCGCCTCGGTGAACGGCGCGGTGGTACGGGTGATCTTGCCCATGACGCTGGTTCCCAACCATAGCGCATACAAACGCCTGGCCAGGCTTTCGGGGGCCTGCTCGAACCTGAGCGAGCCGTCTTCGACGCCGCGTTGAAGGGCCACGGCAAGCAAGTCGATGGTGCGCGAAGTACCGCGTTGCAGCGCCAGCCGCATGGGTTCTGACAGATCGGAGACCTCCGCCCCAAGCTTCACGGCCAGGCATTTGCCGGCGTCGGTGCAGCCGGTGTGGTTGTCGATCCAGCCTTGCCAATAACGCATCAGCTTGGCGTGGTGGGTCAATCCCGGCTGATCGAACAGCTGCTGCATGCCCTCGACGTAGTGGTCGAAATAGGTATCGAGTAACACCACGCCAAAGGCATCTTTGGAGTTGAAGTAGTGATAAAACGAGCCCTTGGGCACTTGCGCCGCTTGAAGGATCTCGTTCAAGCCCACCGCCGAAAACCCCTTGGCCCCGACAATGGATTGCGCCCGTTCAAGAATCGCTTGCCGCGCACTGCTGCTTGCGTTGCTCATGCTTGCCCCTCTGCGATTAGACCAGTCGTCTAGTGCGTTGGGCTCATGTTAGGCAGCGCGGCATTGGCTCACAATGTCATATCCGCAAGGATTCCGGACACGCACGAAAGTCGGTTGCCGTTTGCCCGGCACACGCCGACAATCGCCTCTCCCCTGCCCCTTGGAGAGATGCAATGCACAGCGTTGCGCTGATGGTTTACCCGAATTTCCAGTCGTTGAGCCTCAGCCTGGGCTCGGTGTTCGAGTGTGCCAACCTGCTGCGCGGCGAGCCGGCCTATGAGTTTCACCTGGTGTCGGAAAGCGGCGGCGCCGTGATGACCTCCCAGGGCTTTTCGGTGAACACCAGCGCGCTGCGCCCAGAGGGCTATGACACCTTGATTGTCAGCGGCTACCTGGAGTTTCGCCTGCCGGAAGCCAACCTGCTGGAACTGGTCAAGGCCGCGTCCGCGCAGTCGCGCCGGGTGGCGTCGTTATGCATGGGCATCTTTGTGCTGGCCGAGGCTGGCCTGCTGGCTGGCAAGCGCACCACCACCCACTGGATCCACGCACCCGCGTTTCGCAAGCGTTACCCGGATATTCGCCTGGAAGAGGACAAGTTGTTCATTGTCGACGGCCAGGTGTGGACCGGTGCGGGCATGAGCGCCGGGGTCGACCTGGCGCTGGCGATGGTGGAGGACGACCTGGGCAGCGACCTGGCCCGTCGCATTGCACGCAAACTGGTGATTGCCCAGCGCCGTGGCAGCGAGCAGTCGCAACTGTCGGCCTTGCTGGAACTGGACCCCAAGTCCGACCGCGTGCAGTTGGCCCTGGCCTATGCCCGTGAAAACCTCACCCATGATTTGTCGGTGGACGCACTGGCCGACGTCGCCCGGCTCAGCCCACGCCAGTTCAGCCGGGTGTTTCGCGAAGAAACCGGGCAGACCCCGGCCAAGGCCATTGAGGCCCTGCGGGTGGAAGCTGCGCGGGCAATGATGGAAACCAGCCGCCACCCGGTGGAAGTGGTGGCGCGCGAAACCGGGTTTGGTGATCGCGAGCGCATGCGCCAGGCGTTCCTCAGGGCCTTCGGGCAGCCGCCCCAGGCGATGCAGCAGGTGCTGTTCAACCCGGGCTAGGCCCGTGACGGCCTGACAGCCGACGCCTATCTACCTGAAGTGCCATGATCCAATGTGGGAGCTGGCTTGCCTGCGATGGCGGCCTACCAGCCGACACTTACCTACCTGACACCCCGCGATCAAACTGTGGGAGCGGGCTTGCTCGCGAAGGCGGCCTGACAGCCGACACAGTTGGATTGCGTACATATCCATTCCTGCGGTAACGGCCACTTAGGGTTCCGCCCTGACGGCGGGTCACTTTGGAAAAGCCCCAAAGTAACCAAAGGGCTCTTGCCCCACCACTCGGCACCTCGCTTAGGCTCGGTGTGCCCGTAATCCGCCAGTGATTTGGGGGGCCGCCGCCACGCGCCATCCATGGCGCGGGGCGGCTAAACCGGCATCCCTGCCGGTTTACCCCCCAAATCCCTGTCGAATTCCGGCCAGCGTGGTTTAACGGGGCGCCTAAGATCAAGGTCAAAAGCAGATCAAGAGCAGATCAAGAGCAAGATCACGAGCGGCTCGCTTCGCATCGTGGTTACGGGGTTGATCGCCACAGCCTTGTTCAGATATCTATGCTCATCGAGAGAAAGCCCCAACCCCTCAATGCAACGAAGCCCGGGTAATCAGGTAGCTCACCAACTGCGGCTCATCGTCCAGTTCAATGCTCTGCACCGGACGCGGCAAGTTATCCAGTACGGTGCGCCAGAACGCCTGGGAAACCTCGTCCTGATCATAGAAACGCACCAACCAATTGGCCGAGCCGCTGCACAGCACCTGGCTGGCGATGGCGCGGCCGATGCCTTTGCGGCGGTAGCGCTTGAGGATGAACAGGTCAGCCAGTTCCAGGGCGTCGATGCCCGGCAGTTCGCTGCTTTCGATCAACAGGAAACCGGCGATATAGCCGTCTACCAGCAACAGGTTGGCGCTCCATTGCGGGTCGCTCCAGTAGCGAGCCAGGTGTTCGTCATGGATGTAGTAACGCCCATCGGTCTCGACATCTTCCTGTTCCCAATCCGAAGACTCATAGGCGTAGTACTGGTAAAGATTACGGATCAGTTCAGCTTCTTCGGGGCCGGTCTGGATCAATTCGACGGTGGTTTCGGGCATGGGGCTCTCGGTGGAAAAACGCAGGGCGCCATTGTTCACAAAAGTGCTGCCCACGCCAATGGCCTGGCGAATCCTTTCTATTAGCTGAACCGATTGCAAATAGCGGTTGCCCTGGCCGAAATCCTGAAACATTTAGAATAAACTTCGCCGGTTTCCCCTATTGCTCAAGGACACGTATTTTGACCAACGTCTGTACCGCCGGCCTGGATGTGGGCTTTGCCTCCCTGGATTACCTGCAAATCTTCATCCTTGGGGTGATCCAGGGCATTACTGAATTGCTGCCGGTGTCGTCCACCGCCCATATGCGCGTTGTGCCCGCCCTGCTCGGCTGGCAAGACCCCGGCTCGGCGTTTTCCGCGGCCATGCAATTGGCGGCGCTGGCGGCGGTAGTCAGCTATTTCTGGCGCGATGTGCGTCAGGTCACCACCGGCAGCATCAGTGCGGTGCGCCGGGGCGACTACAACGACCGCTGGTTCAAGCTCGCCGTGGCGATTGTGCTGGCAACCGTACCGATTGGCATCGCCGGCCTGGCGTTGTCGTCGACCTTGAATGCGTGCAACTCACCCTTGCGCGGGCTGATGGTGATCGGCATTTCCTGCGTGGTGATGGCGGTGCTGCTGGCAGTGGCCGAACTGCGTGCCCGGCATACACGCGACGTGAGCCAAATGCGCCTGCGCGATGCCTTGATTGTGGGAGTTGCGCAGATTGGCGCGTTGATACCGGGCGTATCGCGTTCGGGCTCCACGTTGACCGCAGCGCTGTTCCTGAACTTCAAACGCGAAGAGGCAGCGCGGTTTTCCTTCCTGCTGGGCTTGCCGGCCATCGCCCTGGCCGGCTTGAAAGAGTTGTGGGTGCTGCTGCGCGCCGACCTGCCCGCCCACGCCTGGCCGCACTTGATCTTTGGCTTGGTGGTGGCGAGCATCTCGGCGTTCTTTGCCATCTGGGGCCTGATGAAATTTCTGGAGCGTTTCTCCACCTGGCCGTTCGTGATCTACCGTGCGCTGCTGGGGGTGTTTTTGATCGTGGCCGTCAGCACCGGCCTGCTTACCTGACCCTTGTAGGAGCGAGCTTGCTCGCGAAAAACCCAAGGCCACCGCGTACATACAGAATGCCCGCGTTATCGTTGACGTTTTTCGCGAGCAAGCTCGCTCCTACAGGTTATTGGCGGTCGGCCAGTGCTTCGAGCAAGTCGGCCGAGGGCACGAAGAACAGGCCGCCGGTCACCGCCGTGCTGAAGTCGAGCAAGCGGTCGTAATTGCCGGCCGGGCGGCCGACGAACATGTTTTCCAGCATCTGTTCCAGAGGCTGAGGCGAGCGTGCGTAGCCGATGAAATAAGTGCCGAATTCGCCCGCGCCTGGGCGGCCGAAGGGCATGTTGTCGCGCAGGATCTTCACTTCTTCACCGTCCTGGTCAGTGATCACTGTCAGGGCGCTGTGGGAGTTGCTCGGCTTGGCGTCTTCGTCCAGTTCGATGTCCGATAATTTGGTGCGCCCGATCACCTTCTCTTGAGCCTCCACCGTCAAGCCATTCCACGCGGTCATGTTGTGCAGGTATTTCTGCACCAGCACATAGCTGCCGCCTTCGAACTCAGGGTCTTCATCGCCCACCAGGGTAAACGCCTCGGCCTTGCGCCCCACCGGGTTCTCGGTGCCGTCGACGAAACCGATGATGCTGCGCATATCGAAGTAGCGAAAGCCCTGGACCTCATCGACCACCTTCACGCTATCACCCAGGGCCGCCATCAGCTGGGTCGCCAGCTCGAAACACAGGTCCATCTGCTCGGCACGGATGTGCAGCAGGATGTCGCCGGGGGTCGACACTGCCTTGCGCCCTTGCACACCGAACTCGCGAAACGGATGCAAGGCCGCCGGGCGCGGCGCGCCGAACAGGCGGTCCCAGGCATCCGAGCCAAACCCGCAAACGCAAGTCAGGTTGCCCGAGGGCACGCGCTTGCCTACCGAGCGCACCAGGCCTGCGATGTCGGCGCACCAGGCCCGCACGTTTTCAACCGCATCGGGCGCCAGGGTGGCGACCATGAAGATCGCGCTGCTGGTGATCGGGTGGCACACCGATTGTGGTTCGAGCGGGGGACGGACGGGGCAGGTTTTCATGGGCATTCCACAGGCTGAGGGCGGTGAACCCGCGCAGATTAGCAGATCATCGATGGCAACTGGCCCACACCAGGCGAATCAGGGCTTTGAGCTTGAGCGCCTCGGCCCAGCGATCGGTGAGTTCGCGGCCCTGTGCGTCGGTAATCGCATAGGGTGGCGGGCCCAACTCGCAAGTGAAGGACAAGCTCTGCGGACTGTCAGCGCGGCCCAGCCAGTGTTCGATCCCGTAGCGCCACCAGCCGGTAAACCGCTCGACCCACGGTTGGTGCTGGGGGAAATCCAGACCAACCTGCACCTGTTCGCTGCTGGCGATGCGGCCATGAAAGCCCCAGCTGTGACGCAGGATGGTGCGTATCTGTTCGTCGTCTTCCACACTGCCGGGCTCGGGCAACTCGCGGCCAACCACGTAGTGGGAAAGGTCTGCGAGCAGTTTCAGATCGGGCATCTGTGCCAGCAGATCGAGGGTGAACAATAGGTCGTTGGTGAGCCGGTAACGGTGGGTTTCCAGCAGGATCGGGAAGTCCACCTGTTCGGCCAGGCGTTGCCAGCCGTCGATCAGCCTGGCCGCCTCGGCCTGGGTACGCGGGCGCACGTCGGCTTGCAAGGTGAGGTGGTGACAGCCGTGACGGCTGATCACCTCCAATGCCCTGGCTAGATCTTCCACCGATTGCGGGAACAGTTGCCCTTCAATCTGCAAGCCCCTGGCCGTGGCCGCCGCGTGCAGGCGCTGCACCGATGCAGGTGCCCAGTAATGGTCGGTGATGCCGTCATAACCGGCGGCGGCGATGCGGTCCAGTTGCGCTTCGAGGCTGCCGGGCTCGGTTTGCATGGCCCACATCGATTGGAATACTAACAACTGGTGCATGGTCAGCCTCGCAATAACAGCTTCAGGGATACCTCAGGGTCGGCCAGGCTGGCCGGGTTGAGCGGGATTCGGGCAGTAATCAAGTGCTCGCACAGCTTGATGTCCTTGGCTGCGCGGTTACCCAAGGCCCAACTGCAGGCGCCCTGCAAACGGTGATGGTCGTCCAGGTAGAACAGCAGCTGGCCGCCGTCTGGCAATTCCCGGCGAACCATCAGCGCCGTCATCACCCCGACGGTGTGCAAGCCCCACGCGTATTGATCGGACCAGAAACCCGGGATCGTCTCGAACGCCAGCTCCCGCCCCAGCAGGTTCAACGCCGCGAGACGGCCCTGGGCTTCGGCGTTGCGCCAGGTTTCCTGGCGCTGATAAAGGTCCGCTAGGCGAAACTCGCACACATCCCCCGCCGCATAGATATCCGCCGCACTGGTGCGCAACTGCGCGTCGACACGAATGCCCTGCCCGACTTCCAAGCCCGCCGCCGCGGCCAACTCGATGTTGGGCTGCATGCCAATGCCGACCACCACCAGGTCGCAGGGCAGCCGTTGCCCGTCGACCAGTTGCACGGCGTCGACGTGGATGCACTCCAGCGCGACGTTCAAACGCACATCCACACCCTGCTCACGGTGCAAGGCCAGCAACGCGTCACTGATCACCGGCGGCAAAACCCGCCCTGCCAACCGTGGCCCGGCTTCCAGCAACGTAACCTCGCAGCCCAGGCCCCGCGCTGTCGCCGCCACCTCCAAGCCGATAAAACCACCGCCGACCACCACCAGCCTGGCGCCTGGCTTTAATTCATTGCGCAAGACCAACGCGTCATCATGGGTGCGCAGGTAAAACACGTTGGCCTGCTCTTGGGGTAAGCGTCGCGCCCGGCCTCCGGTGGCCAGCAGCAGGCCGGCGTAGGTCAACCATTGGCCATCGGCCAATTGCAGCCGGTGGTGCTGGGGCTCCAGGCGGCTGACCGGGTTGGCGGCGATATGCTCGACCCCGAGCGCCGCCAACTGCTGGCTGTCGCACAGGCTGCATTGCGCCAGGTCGCTCGAACCTTGCAGCAAGCCCTTGGACAACGGTGGCCGTTCGTAGGGCAGATGCGCTTCATCGCCGATCAGGATCAGGCGCCCGCTGTAGCCTTCTTCACGCAGGGTCAGTGCCGCACGGCCACCAGCATGGCCGGCGCCGACGATGATCAGGGGGGCGTTCATCCTTCGGCCGTGACGGCGAGCAGCACCCGCCCCGCATCCACCCGCACGGGGTAGGTCTTGAGGTTGACGCACACCGGCGCGCCCAAGGCCTTGCCGGAGCGGTAATCAAAGCGCCCGTTGTGCTTGGGGCACTCGATCACATGGTCCATCACCAGGCCGTCGGCCAGGTGGATTTTCTCGTGGGTGCACAGGCCGGCGGTGGCGAAGAATTCGTTATCGGCTGAACGGAACACCGCGTAGGTCTGCGCGCCGTGGTCGAAGCGCAGCACGTCTTCTGCTTCTATTTCGCCCACGGCGCAGACGTCGATCCATTGATCGTTCATACATTTATCTCCAATGACTGGCTCTTACTCTGTGGGGGGAGCTTGCTCGCGCTGGGCTGAGAAGCGGCCCTGGATTCGTCTGTACGGTGTAGGTCTGAAGGGTTATTGGGGCTGCTGCGCAGCCCAGCGGGAGCAAGCTCCCTCGCCACGGGTGGGGCGTTGGACGAAATAGCCGGGGTCGCTGCGCTGGCGCCAGATCGTCGGAATGATTTCCTGGTAGGCCTGCCACAAGTTGGCATACGGCGGCGGGCAGTCGCTGCGGATCTCTTCGTGCAGTTGACTGAGCGCGTGGTAAGGCACCATCGGGTACATGTGATGTTCGAGGTGGTAGTTCATGTTCATGTAGATAAAGCGCAGCACGCGGTTCATGTAGATGGTGCGGCAGTTACTGCGGTGGTCGAGCACATCTTCGGCCAGGCCCACGTGTTGGCTGATTCCAAACAGGTAACCGAGCCACGCGCCATAGAGGCTGGGCAGGCCCACCAGCATCAGCGGCAACCAGCTGTGCAGGTACAGCGCGGTGCCGATGATCAGGGCGTAGAGGCCGCCCCAGATACGTGCATCTCGGTACACCTTGGGCCACTCTGATTCGGGGATGAAGTCCTGCTCCTGGGCGCTCATTCGCCCGAGCGCATGGCGGGCCACGCCGCTGAAAGTCTTCCAGGCCAGAGGCAGGTTGAACAGGCTGAGGGCCATCATCCATAAGCTTGGCGGGCGCGGTTCGACGATCTCCGGGTCACGGCCGACGACGATGGTGTCGGTGTGATGACGAGCATGGCTCCAGCGCCACACGTGGGGTTCGAAGAGGCACATGAAGCTCGCCACCTGATACAGCGCATCGTTCATCCAGCGGGTCTTGAAGGCCGTGCCGTGGCCGGTTTCGTGCCAGCGCGGGTTGGAGGCCGTACCGTAGAGCACACCGTAGGCGATAAAGAATGGCACGCAGGCCCAAGTGCCCCAGAACCAGTAGCCGCCGACACCGGTGGCCAACAACGTCGAGAACCACAGGGCGGTGTCGCGCAAGGCCGGGCCGTCACGGCGTTGCATCAGGGCCTTCATGCGATTGCGCGGGATGGGCGACTGGTACCAACGGGCCGAGACCAGGCCCTTGTCGGCGGCGCGGGCCGCTTCGGGGCCGGTGAGGCTGTAGTCGCGCCGAGCGCGGTGAGCGGTGTGTCCAGGCATTGTTATTGTTCTCCGCAAGCGTGGGTTTCAGGGGCTTTGCGAAACCCACGATAGAGCGCGGTTAAATCACCCTCAAGGCCTTGAATCCATTCCCTATCAAGCTATCATCCAGGCCCAGCGGGGCTTGATAGTTTTCTATCAAGACGCTCAAGGGGCCTGCCATGCACAACAACAAACGCCCAACCATCGCCACCGTTGCCGCCCATGCGGGGCTCAGCGTAGCCACCGTCGACCGCGTGCTGAACGCCCGCGCGCCGGTCAACCCCGGCACGGCCGAACAGGTGTTCCAGGCCGCCGAAGCGGTGGGCTATTTCGCCGCACGGTTGATCGGCCAGCGCATTCGCGAACGTCGGCCCACCTACCGTTTCGGCGTGCTGTTGCTGGGCACAGCCCAAGCCTTTTATGCGCAGTTGGCCCACGCCATCAGCGAGGCAGCGCAGCATCACGCCACCGCCAACCTGAGCTGCCAGTTCGACTACATCAACGACCGCACGCCCTCCGCCATCGTCGCGCAAATCGAACAACTGGCCGTGCAGTGCGACGCCCTCGCGGTAGTCAGCTTCGCCCATCCGTTGATCAACGCCTGCCTGGCGCAGATCCGCACAGCGGGCGTGCCGGTGGTGGCCCTGCTCTCGGACATCCATGAACACGCCGCCGAACCCTATGTGGGCCAGGACAACCACGTGGTCGGGCGCACCATGGGCTGGCTGTTGGCGCGCACTTGCGGCGCACGCAAAGGCAGCGTGGGCATCCTGTTGGGCGGCCATCGTTTTCTCGGCCATCAGGCACGGGTCGAGGGCTTGCACAGCTACCTGGCCGAACACGCGCCGGGGCTCAAGCCGTTGGAGCCGCTGATCAACCTGGACAACTGCGACATCACCGAAGAAGCCACGCTCGACCTGCTCAGCCGCCATACCGATTTGCGTGGGTTATGCGTGGTGGGCGGTGGTGGCGACGGTGTGATCAACGCCCTGGCGCAACTGCCCAAGCGCCCGACGCTGTGCTGCATCCTGCAAGAGTCCACGCCCTTGTCGCGTCAGGCATTGAGCAACGGCTTGATTGATGTGGTGATGGACTCGCAGCCACGGCAGACGGCCGTGGCGCTGGTGGAGTTGCTGGTGCGCTTGCAGAGTGATGAGGGGTTTGACCCATTGAGGCACCGCGTGCATATACCGCCGCAGATAGTGACCCCGGAAAACCTGTGCAGCTGATCGGTTTGGCTTGAGGTTTCAGCGCTCACGGAAATCGGCGGCGCTCAAGCCAAACCGACTCATCTTGTTGTACAGACCGCCCCGCGACACATCCAGTTGCTGTGCGGCCAGACGAATGTTGCCGCGGGTGCTGGTGAGCGCGGCAACGATGGCGTGCATTTCATGGCTGCTCAAATCCTGCGCGGGCTGGGGCTGGTAGGCGCGCAACGTGGTGCGTTGCGGGGTTTCCAGCGGCAAGTCGGTCGATTGAATCAGCTCGCCCATCGCCAGGTTGGTCGCCCGCTCAATGACGTTCTCCAATTCCCGCACGTTGCCCGGCCAACCATGGGCTGACAGCAACGCCAACGCATCCGGCGCGAAACCTTGTACCGCTTTACGTAGCGAGCGGGCACAGCGCTGCAGGAAGTGCCGCGCCAGCAATGGGATATCGTCACGGCGCATGCGCAGTGGCGGCACGCTCAGGTTCAGCACGTTGAGTCGGTAGTAAAGGTCTTCACGAAACGCACCCTCGGCCACCGCCTGGCTCAGGTTGCGATGGGTGGCGGCGATGATGCGCACGTCGACTTGCCGCGATTGCTTGGCCCCGACGCGGGTGATTTCACCCTCCTGCAAAACCCGTAGCAGACTGACCTGGGCATCGAAGGACATGTCGCCGATTTCATCCAGGAAGATGGTGCCGCCATCCGCCAGTTCGAACTTGCCTGCCGCCCCACCCCGCGCCGAGCCGGTGAACGCGCCTTCGACGTGGCCGAACAGTTCGCTCTGCACCAGGTCCCGTGGGATCGCGCCGCAGTTGACCGCCACAAACGGGCCGTTGCAACGCTCGCTGCCGTTATGAATGGCCTGGGCAAACAGTTCCTTGCCGGTGCCGCTTTCGCCGAGGATCAAGGTGGTGGACTCGCTGCGACTGGCGATACGCCCCAAGTGCAGTGCGTCTTGTATGGCCCGCGAGGTGCCCAGGATGGTCTCGAAGGTATAGCGGGCCTGGGTGCCGATAATGCGCCGGGTAATCTCGCGGATACGGCGGTTTTCGCGCACCGACACGATCACCCCACCCTGCTCCAGTGGGCATACCGAAACCAGGCAGGCGAGTTGGCTGCCGTCGTGCAAGTGGAAGGTGCAATCGCGGTCGCGCACAGGCTCACCCAGCGCGTCGCTCAGTTCACTGCGGCCCAGGCGCTGGAAAGGACTGCCGATCAACTCACGCCCTACCCCGAACAATTGCCGCGCATAACGGTTGAGCGCCTTGATGCAGCCACGCTCATCGAGCACCACCAAGCCTTCGTTGAGCACTTCGAGTACGGCCTGTTGTTCTTCCAGCAACACCTGCAGCGCCATCTGCCGCGACACCGCTTCGGCCGCCGCTTGAACGGTGCCCAGGGTATGGAAATGAAACCAGCCGGGCTCGGCGGTCAGGGTGAGCATGGCCAGGGTCTGGCCTTGGGCATCTTTGATCGGCGCGGCGGCGCAGTGCATGTGGCGCTGGCGCAGGCCGCTGGCGAAATTTTCTTCAGCCAGCACATACACCAGGCGATCTTCGGCCAGGGCCAGGCCGGTGCAGTTGGTGCCTTGCACCGATTCGAGCAAGCGACTGCCCACCGGGGTGATGTCCAGCCCGCAAAAATACAGAGTCGTGCCCTCGGCATCCGTGAGGTTGATATGCCCCCGCGGGTTGTAAGCCAGCAATCCATGCATGACCTGCGCGGCGGCGGCGATCAGGGCGCGATGGTGGGCCAGGGTCGCCGCCAGCACATGAGGCGCAACAAAGCGGTAGTCGCTGTTACCGGGCTCGATACCCGCCTCGACACTGCGTCGCCAGGAATCCCAGATGACTTGGCGTACGCCGTCGGGACGCACGACTTGGCCAGCCAGGCATTGGCGCCACGCCTGTTCCAACGCGGCAATGGGCCCGTCGTTCAGCGCGGCAGGCCCCAGGTTCGTGAGGTATTCGAGGTCTTGCACACTGAACGCCTGGGTCATTGCGGTTATCCATGTTCATATTTTCGACATGTCAGTATAGACATGTCACAAACATGAACACTTTTTGTTTAATTAAAATAATAACCCCATATAAATCAGCCAGTTATAAATTGGCACAGGCCTTGCTCCTGCCCCAATGTCACCCAGGACGGTCCTGGGGGCCCACAACAACAAAAGGGGTCGCTTCATGAGTACACAGAACATCCGCCTGGGCTTGATCGGTGCCGGCCGCATGGGCAGCTTCCATGGCCTTACCGCCGCACGCCACATCCCCGGTGCCTGCCTCGCCGCCATCGCCGATCCCGTCCCAGGCCAGGCCGCTCGCCTGGCAGCAGAACTGGGGGTGGACAAGGCCTACACCGACCCGCAACAGCTGCTGGACGACCCGGACATCGACGGCGTGCTCATCGCCGCCCCTGCCCGTAGCCACGCGGAGCTGGTGATCAACGCCGCACGCGCCGGCAAGGGTATCTTCTGCGAAAAGCCCATGGCGATTACCCTGGACGAAGCCGACCGCGCCATCGCCGCCGCTGCCGATGCACGGGTGCCGTTGCAGGTCGGCTTCAATCGGCGCTTCGCCAAGAGCTTTCGCACTGCGCACCTCGACGTCGTCGCCGGACGTATTGGCACGCCGCAGCTGCTACGCTCGCTGACCCGCGACCCGGCGCTGAACAACCCGGCCAACTCACCGCAATGGGTGATCTTCCTCGAAACCCTGATCCACGACTTCGACACCTTGCGCTACCTCAACCCTGAGGCCGAAGTGGTACAGGTGCAGGTGATGGCCGACGCGCTGATTGCCCCGCAATTCAAAAGCCAAGGTTTGCTCGACACCGCCGTGGTCACCCTGCGCTTTGACAACGGCGCCATTGCCACCGCCGAAGCCAGCTTCCAGGCCGTGTATGGCTACGACGTGCGCGGCGAAGTGTTCGGCAGCAAGGGCATGCTGAGCATGGGCAGCCTTAACGACTGCGACCTGGTGCGCTACCTGGCCGAGGGCATCCAGGCAGACACCCAGCGGATGGACACCGACCTGCTGCGCGACGCCTACATTGCCGAGCTCAACCACTTTGTCGACTGCCTGCGCAGCGGCGCCAAGCCCCTGGCCAGCGGTGAAGATGCGCGTGCAGCCCTGGCAATTGCCCGTGCCTGCATTGAGTCGTACCAAACCGGCAAGGCCGTGGCCGTTCAAGGAGCCCGCTAATGATGCCGTTCAAATTGGCCGTCAGTGCCGAAATGGTGTTTCTCGAACTGCCCTTCATCGAACGGGTCAAACGTATTCATGCCTTGGGCTTCAGCGCCGAAATCTGGAGTTGGGCCGACAAGGACATCAATGCCTTGGCGGCGACCGGCGCGGACTTCACCTCGATGACCGGCTACCTCACCGGCACCCTCACCGACCCCGACGGCATCCGCCAATTGCTCGACAGCGCCCGTGAGTCCCTGGGCATTGCCGAGCGCCTCAATTGTCCCAGCCTCAATCTGCATGGCACGGGCCTGGGTGAAGGCGGCCTGCCCGTGCAGCCCGTCAGCCACACCACCGGGCGCATGTGGCTGAGCGCTTGCAAGAGCCTGGAAAAAATCGCGCGCCTGGGAGAAGACGCCGGCCGCGTGTTCCTGCTGGAAAACCTCAACACCGCCGTCGATCACCCAGGTACACCGTTCGCACGTGCCGACGACACCCTGGCCCTGATCGAAGCCGTCGGCAGCCCGCATTTGAAGATGAACCTGGACCTGTACCACGCGCAGATTGGCGAAGGTAACCTGATCGAATTGATCCAGCGCGCTGGCAGCGCCATCGGCGAAATCCAGGTCGCTGATGTGCCTGGACGCAAGGAGCCCGGCACGGGCGAAATCCACTACCCGGCCATTGCCCGGGCCTTGCACGCCATGGGTTACACCGGTGTGGTCGGCCTGGAGGGCTGGGCCAGCGGCGACAGCGAGTCGGCCCTGGAGCGTTTCCGTCAGGCATTCACCCTATAACAATAAAAGGAACAGCCTCATGCACCGTTATTCATTACTAGTGGCCGCGCTGTTGTTGGTGTTCAGCCAGTGGACCTTCGCTGCCTATCGCATCGGCGTGAGCATTGCCCGGGTGGACGATAACTTCATGACCTATGTGCGCACCGGCCTGGAGGCGGCAGCGAAACACCAGGACGTGCAGATCCAATTCGAAGACGCCCAGGGCGATGTAGTGCGCCAGCTCAATCAGGTCGAAGGCTTTCTCAACCAGAAGGTCGATGCGGTGATCGTGCTGCCGGTCGACACCGCCGCCACCGCCAACATCACCCGCGCTGCCGTGGCGGCGAAGACACCGCTGGTGTACGTCAACCGCCACCCGGATGAGCGTACGCTGCCTGAGGGCGTGGTCACCGTGGCCTCCAACGACATCGAAGCGGGGCAATTGCAGATGCGTTACCTCGCCCAAAAACTGGGTGGCAAAGGCAACGTGGCGATCGTCATGGGCGACCTTGCGCAGAACGCCACCCATGCCCGCACCGAGGGGGTCAAACAGGTGCTCAAGGACTTTCCTGGGATCAAGATCGTCGAGCAACAAAGCGCCGAATGGCAGCGCAGCAAGGGGATGGACCTGACCAGCAACTGGTTGCTGGCCGGTACCCCGTTCAATGCCATTGTCGCCAACAACGATGAAATGGCGATTGGCGCGGCCATGGCCTTGCAGCAAGCGGGCAAGGCCAAGGGCGAGATTGCGATTGTCGGCATCGACGGCTTGCCCGATGGCCTGGCAGCGATCAAGCGCGGGCTGCTGGCGGGCTCAGTGTTCCAAGACCCCAAGGCCCAGGCTGCCCAGGCCGTGCAAGCGGCGGTGCGGATGATCAAGGGCGAGCAAGTTGACGCGCAGGTGTGGGTGCCTTTCGAGCTGATCACGCCTGAGCAGGTGGGGGTGTTTGAGCAGCGCTACAAATAACTCGAACAATCAGCTGGATACTATCGAAGGCAGAAGCGGCAACTGTGGCGAGGGAGCTTGCTCCCGCTGGACTGCGTAGCAGTCCCAGCCTTTTTAAACAAAGAGCGGGGCCGCTTCGCGCCCCAGCGGGAGCAAGCTCCCTCGCCACGTGGTTATCGTATCAATCCAGGTCACTTGCATCATGGCGCTCGGGCAACTGATCATCCCCCGACACCCGGTTCACCCGCCGCCCACGCTGCACCGCCGGCCGCGCATCAATCGCATCCGCCCAGCGCATCACATGCTTGTATTCATGCACCGACAAAAACTCTGCCGCACCATACAAACGGCCTTTGACCAACCCACCGTACCAAGGCCATATGGCGATATCGGCAATGGTGTATTCATCCCCGGCGATGTATTGGCTGACCGCCAGGCGCTTATCCAGCACATCCAATTGGCGCTTGGTCTCCATGGCGAAGCGGTTGATCGGGTATTCCATCTTGCTCGGCGCATAGGCATAGAAATGCCCAAAGCCGCCCCCCAGGTAAGGCGCGCTGCCCATCTGCCAGAACAGCCACGACAGGCATTCAGCCCGTGCGGCGGGCTCCGTGGGCAGGAACGCACCGAACTTCTCGGCCAGGTACTGCAAAATCGCGCCTGATTCGAACACGCGAATCGGTGTGGCGCCGCTGTGGTCCATCAGCGCCGGAATCTTCGAGTTCGGGTTCACCGCCACAAAGCCACTGCCGAACTGGTCGCCGTCGCCGATCTTGATCAGCCAGGCGTCGTATTCCGCGCCGCTGTGCCCCAGGGCCAGCAGCTCTTCCAGCAGGATCGTGACCTTCTGCCCATTGGGCGTGGCCAGGGAGTATAACTGCAGCGGGTGCTTGCCCACCGGCAGCGGCTTTTCGTGAGTGGCGCCGGCGATGGGCCGGTTGATGCTGGCGAAGGTGCCGCCGCTTTCGGTGTCCCAGGTCCAGACTTTGGCAGGTACGTACTCGGTCATAATCAATGCTCCAGAGGCGCTTGCGATCAACTAAGCGCTCCAGACTAAACCAAAGGTCGATGATTCGTCACACCTATCAGCATGGAAGATCCGGCATGAATGATCGACTCGACGACCTCCTCGCCGACCACTTGCACGTACTGTTCTGCGGCATCAACCCTGGCAAGGGCTCGGCAGCCCTCGGCCTGCATTTTGCCAATCGCAGCAATCGTTTCTGGCGCACCGTGCACCTGGCCGGTTTCACGCCCAATGAAATTCGCCCGCAAGACGGCGCCACCTTGCTGCACTACGGTTGCGGATTGACCACTTTGGTGGCACGGCCAACGGCCAGTGCAGGCGAGTTGGCGCGGCATGAGTTCCAGGACGCGGCTGCGGCGCTCGAACATAAAGTTCGCCGCCATGCCCCGCGTTTCGTCGCGTTCCTCGGCAAGCCCGGCTATAGCGCACTGACCGGCCAGCGCGAGGTCGCCTGGGGTTTGCAAGCGCAGCTACTGGGCGACGCCTGGGTATGGGTGCTGCCCAACCCCAGCGGGCGCAACCTGGCGTTCAGCCTGGATCAATTGGTGCAGGCGTATCGGCTGCTGCACAACGCCGTTGCGCAATCCAGGCCCGCGCCCTTAATCTCGTGAGCCCAACACCCTGTAAGCAATGGAGGCTGCATGAAACTGGTCGGAATGCTGGACTCGCCCTACGTACGCCGCGTGGCTGTTTCCCTGGAGTTATACGGGGTGGACTTTGTGCATGAACCGCTGTCGGTGTTCAGTACTTACGCTGAATTTGCCCAGATCAACCCGGTGGTCAAGGCCCCTTCCCTGGTGCTGGACGATGGGACGATGCTGATGGATTCGAGCCTGATCCTCGATTACCTGGAAGCGCTGGCGCCGGCTGACAAAAAGCTGCTGCCCCAACAACCGGCGGCACGCGCCCGCGACCTGCAACTGCTTGGGCTCGCGCTGGCGGCCTGTGAAAAAAGCGTGCAGATCGTCTATGAACACAACCTGCGCCCCGCTGAAAAATTGCATGCGCCTTGGCTTGAGCGCGTTACCGGGCAATTGCTGGCGGCCTATACGTTGCTGGACAAGCAACTGGCGGGCAACGAGGCGCTGACCCAGGCCTCCCTCACCGCAGCGGTCGCCTGGTCGTTCAGCCAGTTCACCGTGGCCTCGGTGGTGAAGGCCGATGCGTTCCCCAACCTCAAGCGCCATGCTGAACGCCTGGAGCAGCACCCGGCGTTCAAGCGTTACCCCATCGAATGAACTCGCCCTAATGTGTAGGAGCGAGCTTGCTCGCGAAAAACTCATAGACGCCGCGTTTACTCAGGCTACACGCGTTATCGTTGACGTTTTTCGCGAGCAAGCTCGCTCCTACAGGGAGCCCTGTTGGTGTCGCTACACCCACCCGCCGTCGACGATAAAGTTCTGCGCCGAGCACATCGCCGAGGCATCCGAGGCCAAAAACAGCGCCATGTTGGCGATGTGTTCCGGCATCACGCTGCCGGGCAGGCACTGACTGCGGGCGATGAGCTCCTTGGCGGCGTCGTCGACCCACATGGCCAGTTGTTTTTCGGTCATCACCCAACCCGGCACCAAGGTGTTGACGCGGATATGGTTGGGCCCCAGTTCACGCGCCAGGGCTCGGGTCATGCCGTGAGCGGCAGCCTTGCTGGCGGCGTATACGGGGTAGCCGGCCGAGGCCATCATCCAGCCCACCGAGCCCAGGTTGATGATCGAGCCGCTACCGGCCTCCTTCATCATGGGCACCACCGCCTTTGCGGCAAAGAAGGCGTGCTTGAGGTTGACCGCAATCAGTTGGTCGAACATGTGCGAGTCGATTTCTTCCAGGCTGTGGCGCACATCGTTCGCCGCATTGTTGACCAGTACCGTGATCGACCCCAGGGAGTGCTCGAAACGCCCGATCGCCGCACGGTAGCCGATCTCGTCGGTGATATCGCAGCACTCGAACTCGACACTGTGCCCTTTGGAGTTCAGCAGCGCCGCCAGGCGTTCACCCTGGCTCTGTGCACGGTCCACAAACGCCACCTTGGCACCCTGCGCGGCGAAGGCCCGCACCATGAACTCGCCAATCCCCGAAGCCCCGCCGGAAACCAGCACGGTTTTGTCCTTGAGGTCGGGATAAATCGCTTGCTGGGTAGTCATAACAATCAGTGCTCCGCTTAATTAGTCTTATTTTATTTTGCAAGAACGGCGTTAAAGGCTATAAATCTGCTGTCATATCGACAAAATATCTCAAATTAGTAGAACTATTCCAGCAAAACAACAAAAGGAAGTTCGACCATGAAGCACCCTCGATACCTGCTGTCCGGCCTCGCGCTGTCTATGCTGATCGCCAGCGGCGGCGCGCACGCAGCCGGCCTTAGCAGCGAACACAAACCCTTCGGTAAAACCAACGATGGCACCGCCGTCGAACAATACGTGTTGCGCAACAGCCACGGCATGCAAGCCACGGTGATCACTTACGGCGGTGTGCTGCAGTCGCTCAAGGTGCCGGACAAACACGGCAAGCTCGACGACGTGGTGCTGGGCTTCGACGACGTGCAAGGCTATCAAGGCGGTACCGCGTTTTTTGGCGCCACCATCGGCCGCTTCGGCAATCGCCTGGCCGGCGGCGCCTTCGAACTCGACGGCAAACGCTACCAGGTGCCGCTCAACGACGGCCCCAACTCATTGCATGGCGGCGCCCAGGGCTTCGACAAGCAGGTGTGGCAAGCCAAATCGGTCAAGGACAAAGACTCGGTGGGGGTCACCCTCACCTACCTGTCCAAGGACGGGGAAATGGGCTTTCCGGGCAACTTGAAGACCGAGGTCACCTACCGCCTCAACGACAACAACGAACTGCACATCGACTACACCGCCACCACCGACAAGCCCACGGTGCTCAACCTCACCAACCACAGCTACTTCAACCTGGCCGGCGCGGGCAATGGCGACATTCTCAAGCAGGTCGCCACCTTGCACGCCAGCCACTACACACCGGTGAATGCCACCTTGATTCCCACCGGCGAACTGGCGCCGGTCAAGGGCACGCCAATGGACTTCCTGAAGCCCACACCCATCGGCCAGCACATCAAGGCAGACCATCCGCAGCTTAAATTCGCCGAGCCCAAGCAAGGTGGCTTCGACTTCAACTGGGCGCTGGATACCAAAGGGGACGTCAAGCAGTTGGCCGCCGAGGTGCATGATCCTGAATCAGGACGGCGTTTGCAGCTCTACACCACAGAGCCCGGCGTACAGTTTTATACCAGCAACTTCCTCGACGGTTCGGTGAAGGGCAAAGGCGGCAAGACCTATCAGCATTGGAGTGGGTTTACTTTGGAGACTCAGCATTTTCCGGATGCGCCTAACCAACCGAGTTTTGCCTCGACCCGCTTGAATCCTGGGCAGACTTACACCCAACACACTATTTTCAAGTTCACCGCTGATTAAATTGTGGGAGCTGGCTTGCCTGCGATAGCGGTGGCACAGGCTACACAATTATTGCCTGAACCAACGCTATCGCAGGCAAGCCAGCTCCCACATTGGTTTTTCACAGCGCCTGGGCTCAGCGTTGTTTCATGCGGTCGATGACCACGGCCAATAGCAGGATCGAACCACGGATCACATACTGGTAGAAGGTATCGATGTTCTTCAGGTTCATCGCATTCTCGATGATCGCCAGAATCAACACCCCGGCAATCACATGGCGGATCATGCCGATGCCGCCGCTCAGCGACACCCCACCCAGCACGCAGGCCGAGATCACCGTCAGCTCGAAGCCCTGGCCGATCATCGGCTGGCCGGAGGTCATGCGTGAAGCCAGGATCACTCCCGCCAGCGCGCCAATCAGGCCGTGCACGGCAAATATCAGGATCTTGGTGCGGTCAACGTTCACGCCCGCCAGCAGCGCCGCCTCCGGGTTACCGCCGATGGCCATGGTGTTGCGCCCATAGGTGGTGTAGTTGAGCAGCCAGCCGAAAAACAGGAAGCAGACAATAGTGATCAGGATCGGCACCGGCACGCCGAACAATTGGCCGTTGCCGAACACGAAGAATTGCTCCTGGGACACGCCTACCGCCTTGCCGTCGGCAAAGATGTAAGCCAGGCCGCGCACGATTTGCAGGGTCGCCAGCGTAGTGATCAAGGCGTTGACCCGCAGCTTGGCGATCACGATGCCATTGATCAACCCCACCATCAGGCCCATCAGCAGCGCTGCGCCAATGCCCAGCATCACGCTGTCGGTATCGCGCATCACAATCGCCGCAACCACGCCGGCGCAGGCGATCACCGAGCCTACCGACAAGTCGAAGTGCCCCGAGGCCAGGCAGAACAGCATGGTGCACGCGGCGATGCCCACAGTGGAAATAGCCAGGCCCAGACCGCGCATGTTCAGTGGCGAGAGGAAGTTATCGATCAGCAGCGCGCACAGTACGAAGATGCCCACCGCCGCCAAGAGCATCGCCCAGTTATCGAGCAATGCGCGCATATCGAGGGGTTTGCGTGCCGAGGGCAGCGCGTTGTTTTGGATAGTCATGGTCGTCTCTCAGTTCGCCAGGCCGCGTGGCAAGGCCAGTTGCAGCAGGTTGGATTCAGTCGCGTGCTCGCGCAGTTGTTCGCCGCGCAGGGCGCCTTCGCACAGCACCAGGATGCGGTCGGAGATGCCCATCACTTCCATCAGGTCGCTGGACACCACGATCACCGCTATACCGCTGGCCGCCAGGTTATGGATGATCTGGTAGATCTCCGACTTGGCGCCGATGTCGATACCCCGGGTGGGTTCGTCCAGCAGCAGGATCTTCATCGGCATCGACAACCAGCGGCCAAGGATGGCTTTCTGTTGGTTGCCACCGGACAGGTACAGGATCTTCTGCGCCGCGTTCGGCGTTTTGACCCGCATCGCCTGGATCTGCCGGTCGGCGTTACCTTTCTCCCAGCCTTCGCGCAACAGCCAGCCAAAGGTGGAATGGGCGCCACGGGCGCTGATGTTGATGTTCTCAGCGACGCTGCCCAGCGGGATGATGCCCTCTTTCTTGCGATCCT
>NZ_BCBO01000054.1:0-5960 GCF_001320835.1 Pseudomonas sp. NBRC 111138
CCTTCTTTTTCACATTTCTGTCATATAAGTTAAAAAAGCCCCAATAATGCAAAGGCCGGCCCCAAGGGGCCGGCCTTTTACCTACCGAGCCTTACAGGCTAGGGAAGGCGAATTGCGACGCTTCATGGCTGGCCCGTTGCGGCCAACGCTGGGTGATTGCCTTGCGACGGGTATAGAAACGCACCCCGTCCGGCCCATAGGCATGCAAGTCGCCAAACAGCGAACGCTTCCAGCCACCAAAGCTGTGATACGCAACCGGCACAGGCAGCGGCACGTTCACCCCCACCATGCCGACTTCAATCTCATCACAGAACAGGCGCGCCGCTTCACCGTCACGGGTGAAGATACAAGTACCGTTGCCGTATTCATGATCGTTGATCAGCTGCATCGCCGCTTCCAGGCTATCCACCCGCACTACGCACAGCACCGGCCCAAAGATCTCTTCTTTATAGATACGCATCTCAGGGGTGACGCGGTCAAACAAGCTGCCACCGAGGAAAAAACCTTGCTCATGCCCTGCAACACTCAAGCCACGGCCGTCAACGACCAGCTCAGCCCCCGCCGACACACCGTCCTCTATATAGCCACTGACTTTATCTCGCGCCTGCCCCGTCACCAACGGGCCCATATCCAGCCCGCAAGAAGTGCCCGCACCAATCTTCAACGCCTTGACCTGAGGCGCCAGCTTGGCGATCAACGCATCCGCTACCTGGTCGCCCACGCACACAGCCACCGAGATCGCCATGCAACGCTCACCGCAGGAACCATAAGCCGCGCCCATCAGGGCACTCACAGCGTTATCCAGGTCTGCATCCGGCATCAGCACCGCGTGATTCTTCGCCCCACCCAGCGCCTGCACGCGCTTGCCGCGTTTGGTCGCTTCGGAATAGATGTACTCGGCAATCGGCGTCGAACCTACAAAACTCAAGGCTTTGACTTCCGGAGCTTCGATCAATGCGTCCACCGCGCCCTTGTCGCCATGCACCACGCTGAGCACGCCTTTGGGCAATCCGGCTTCCTGCAACAGCTGCGCGATCAACAGCGTCGAACTCGGGTCGCGCTCTGAAGGTTTAAGGATGAAACAGTTACCGCAGACAATCGCCAGCGGGTACATCCACAACGGCACCATCGCCGGGAAGTTGAACGGGGTGATACCCGCCACTACGCCCAACGGCTGGAAGTCCGACCACGCATCAATGTTCGGCCCTACGTTGCGGCTGTATTCACCCTTGAGAATCTCCGGCGCCGAGCACGCGTACTCCACGTTCTCGATCCCACGCTTGAGTTCACCCGCGGCGTCTTCCAGGGTCTTGCCATGTTCTTCGCTGATCAACTGCGAGATCCGTGCTTCGTTCTGCTCCAGCAGTTGCTTGAAACGAAACATCACTTGGGCACGCTTGGCCGGCGGCGTATTGCGCCAAGCCGGAAACGCCGCCTTGGCTGAGTCAATCGCCTGTTGAATGGTTTCACGACTGGCCAAAGGCACCTGGTGAATCACCTGCCCGGTAGACGGGTTATAGACGTCGGCACTACGACCGCTGTCGTTGACCAGTTCACCGTTGATCAAATGCTGGATAAGGCTCATGCAGGGCTCCTGAAAAATTGTTCTATATAGAAGGAGAAATCAGTCGATCTTGTTCAGCACTTCGCCGACCGCGTCAAACAGACGGTCCAGGTCCTGCGGCTTGCTGTTGAAGGTTGGCCCGAACTGCAGGGTGTCGCCGCCAAAACGCACATAGAAACCGGCCTTCCACAACGCCATGCCGGCCTCGAATGGACGCACGATGGCATCTCCATCACGTGGGGAAATCTGAATCGCACCGGCCAGGCCGTAGTTGCGAATGTCGATCACATTCTTGCTGCCCTTCAAACCGTGCAGCGCATTCTCAAAGTGCGGCGCGACTTCGGCTACGCTCTGCACCAGGTTTTCTTTCTGCAACAGGTCCAATGCCGCCAAGCCCGCCGCGCAAGCCACCGGGTGCGCCGAGTAGGTGTAGCCGTGGGGGAATTCCACTGCGTATTCCGGCGTCGCCTGGTTCATGAAGGTCTGGTAGATCTCGCTGCTGGCAATCACCGCGCCCATCGGGATCGCGCCGTTGGTGACTTGCTTGGCAATGCACATCAGGTCCGGGGTCACGCCGAAGCTGTCGGCACCGAACATCGAGCCGGTGCGGCCAAAGCCCGTGATCACTTCGTCGAACACCAACAGGATATTGTGCTGGTCGCAAATTTCGCGCAGACGCTTGAGATACCCCTGCGGTGGCACCAATACCCCAGCGGAACCGGCCATAGGCTCGACAAATACGGCCGCAATGTTCGACGCGTCATGCAGCTCGATCAACTTGAGCAACTCATCGGCCAGCGCGATGCCGCCCAGCTCCGGCATACCCCGGGAGAAAGCGTTGCTGGCCAGCAAGGTGTGAGGCAGATGGTCAACATCCATCATCGCCTGGCCAAACAGCTTACGGTTACCGTTCACACCGCCCAGGCTGGTACCGGCAATGTTAACGCCGTGGTAACCACGGGCGCGACCAATCATCTTGGTCTTCGTGGCCTGGCCTTTCAGGCGCCAGTAGGCCCGCACCATCTTCACCGCCGTATCGGCACATTCAGAGCCCGAATCGGTGAAGAACACATGATTCAGGTTGCCTGGGGTCAGGTCGGTGATTTTTTCCGCCAACTGGAAGGACAACGGATGACCGTACTGGAAGCCTGGAGAGTAGTCCAAGGTGCCCAATTGCTTGGCGACCGCTTCCTGGATTTCCTTGCGCGTATGCCCGGCGCCACAGGTCCAAAGGCCCGACAACGAATCATAGACCTTGCGCCCCTTGTCATCGGTCAACCAGCTACCTTCGGCGGCCACGATCAGGCGTGGATCGCGCTGGAAGTTGCGGTTGGCGGTGTAAGGCATCCAGTGCGCATCCAGCTTCAATTGGCTGGCCAGGGACGATGGGGCGTTTTCGGGCATGTTCATCAGCAAAACCTCGCAGGGCAAAAGGCAGCGTCGGGATTGAAAAAGCGTTGTTGCAGCTAAATTGCCACGGGGATAAAGTCGGTGAAATCCAACTCTTCTAACCTTCAGTCAGGACTTCACTAAACTATGAGCAGCCGTCGTCCCGACCCTTTGGCCCAAGTCAGTGACTTCGATATTCGCCTGCTGCGCATCTTTCGCAGCGTAGTGGAGTGCGGCGGCTTCTCGGCAGCGGAAACCGTTCTCGGCATCGGGCGCTCGGCCATCAGCCAGCAGATGAGCGACCTTGAGCAACGACTCGGGCTACGGCTCTGCCAACGCGGCCGCGCCGGTTTTTCCCTGACGGAAGAAGGCCGCGAGGTCTATCAATCTGCCCTGCAACTGCTGAGTGCCCTGGAAAGTTTTCGCACCGAGGTCAACGGCCTGCACCAACATTTGCGCGGCGAGTTGATCATTGGCCTCACCGATAACCTTGTCACTCTGCCCCATATGCGCATCACCCACGCATTGGCGCAGTTGAAAGAACGCGGCCCGGACGTGCAGATCCAGATCCGCATGATCGCCCCCAATGAAGTGGAGCAAGGCGTACTCGACGGTCGCCTGCACGTCGGTGTGGTGCCCCAGGCCAGCGCACTGTCGGGCCTGGAATACCAGCCGTTGTACAGCGAACGTTCCTTGCTCTATTGCGCGGTCGGCCACCCGCTGTTTTACGCCGACAACAAGCAACTCGACGACGAGCGCGTCGACAGCCAGGACGCCATCGCCCCCACCTTCCGCTTACCTGCGGAAATCCAGGCCCATTACCAGGCGCTCAACTGCACCGCCAGTGCGTCAGACCGTGAAGGCATGGCGTTCCTGATTCTCACCGGGCGTTATATCGGCTACCTGCCCGATCACTACGCCAGCCTGTGGGTACAACAAGGCCGACTGCGTGCGCTGAAACCGGCTACACGTTTTTACGATTTGAGCCTGGCATCGGTCACGCGCAAGGGCCGTCGCCCTCATTTGGTGCTGGAAAGTTTCCTGGAAAGCCTGGCCGCCACCCGCTGATTCGGGCCTCGCGCAAAAAGCTGAGCATATGGACAGCTTTTTGCAAGGACTCAAGGACCTTGAACCGTCCGCCTTGAGTTGACCCGCCATGCCCCCAGAATCCTCCAGCCCCAGCGACCTGATCTACGGCCTCAACGACCGGCCGAAACCACTGCCCGCTTTCCTCGCGGCGCTGCAACATGTATTGGCGGCGTTCGTCGGCATCATCACGCCGCCTCTGATTATTGGCTCCACCCTCGGCCTCACCGCCCACTTGCCCTACCTGATCAGCATGGCGTTGATGGTTTCCGGCGTAGGCACCTTCATCCAGGCACGCAGGCCGTTTGGTATCGGTGCCGGCATGATCTGCCTGCAAGGCACCAGCTTTGCGTTTCTCGGCGCGGTGTTGTCTGCAGGCTTTCTGGTGAAACAACGCGGCGGCAGTCCGGAAGACATTCTGGCGATGATTTTCGGCGTGTGCTTCTTTGGCGCGGCGGTACAGATTGTATTGAGCCGCTTTATCGGCCAGCTGCGCCGCGTGATCACACCGCTGGTGACCGGCATTGTGATTACGCTGATCGGCATCAGCCTGATCAAAGTGGGTATCACCGACCTCGGCGGCGGTTTCAATGCACCGGACTTCGGCGCCCCCGCCAACCTGGCGCTGGGCCTGTTCGTGGTTTTGACGATCATCCTGCTCAACCGCTCGAACACGCCCTGGGTACGCCTGTCGGCCATCATCATCGGCCTGGCCCTGGGCAGCCTCGCGGCGTGGTTCAGCGGTAAACTTGTTCCCCAGGCTTTGCCTGACCTGCCATTGGTCAGCCTGCCTACACCATTCCGCTTTGGTTTCAACTTCGACTGGAGCGCCTTCCTGCCGATTGCGCTGATTTATCTGATCAGCAGCATCGAAACCGTCGGCGACCTCACCGCCAATTGCATGATTGCCCGCCAGCCTATCAGCGGCCCTTCTTATATAAGCCGGCTCAAGGGCGGCGTCCTCGGCGATGGGGTGAGCTGCATGATCGCCGCCACTTTCAGCGCTTTCCCCAACACCACGTTTGCGCAGAACAATGGTGTGATCCAGCTCACCGGCGTGGCCAGCCGTTACGTCGGTTTATACATCGGCGTGTTGCTGTTCTGCCTGGGCCTGTTTCCGCTGATTGGCGCCGTGCTGCAGCAAATCCCCAAGCCGGTGCTGGGCGGCGCGACCCTGGTGATGTTCGGCAGTGTGGCCGCAGCCGGCGTGCGCATTCTCGCCCAGGCACCGCTGGATCGACGCAGCATGCTGATTATCGCCACCTCGTTCGGTGTTGGCCTGGGTATCGCCGCGCAACCTAACCTGCTGCACCTGATGCCGACACTGGTGCAGAACCTGTTCGACTCCGCCATCACCAGCGGCGGTATCACCGCCATCCTCCTGTGCCTGTTACTGCCGGAGGCCAAGGCAAGTACCACCGCCGCAAACCACACCCCGGAACGCGACAGCCTGGAACCGCTTTGACGGTTTTATTGCATCAGGACTTGTCTGAGGCTTGAGGGTGGGTTATCTGTGCACACGTCGTCTCTATCGATCAGCACGGAAACCTCCATGAGCCTCGAAGTTCCTGCCCACAGCAACCACGGCGGTAAACCCGCCAGCCGCATTCGGCAAAAGAATGAACAAGCGATTCTCCAGGCTGCTGAAGATGAATTCGCGCGCCATGGCTACAAAGGCACCAGCATGAACACCATCGCTGCCAGCGCCGGGCTGCCCAAGGCCAACTTGCACTATTACTTCACCAACAAGCTGGGCCTGTACATCGCAGTGCTGAGCAACATCCTCGAACTCTGGGACAGCACCTTCAACGCGCTGACCGCCGAGGATGACCCAGCCGTGGCGCTCGCTCGTTACATCCGCACCAAGATGGAATTCTCGCGCCGCCAACCCCAAGCCTCGCGGATCTTCGCCATGGAGATC
>NZ_BCBO01000055.1:0-24549 GCF_001320835.1 Pseudomonas sp. NBRC 111138
GGTGGCGAATGCCTCACGGAATATTTCGGCCAGGACTATCGGGCCTGGTTCAGTGGCCGTGCCGCAGTGTTCCAGGCGTGGATCGACGCCGGCAAAATGGACCCCGTCGACCCCGTGCATCTGATCTTCCTGCTGTGGGGCAGCACCCAGCACTACGCTGACTTCGCCACCCAGATCTGCCGCGTCACCGGTCGCACCAAGCTGACCAAGCAGGACATGGAAGATGCCGGCACCAATCTGATCCATATCATTCTCAAAGGCTGCGGCATCAAGCCAGCCCTATAAACGAAGCGATTTATGTCTTTTACGCTCACCGGTTTTTGCGAGTTTCGTGAAGAAATACGCAAAAGCCGCTTTATCACCTTGGCGGCGCCGATTACCAGCCCGCAGGACGCCCAAGCGTTTTTCGAGCGACACAGCGACCTGAACGCCACGCACAACTGCTGGGCCTGGAAGCTGGGCGATCAATACCGCAGCAGCGATGACGGCGAACCCGGTGGCACCGCCGGGCGCCCGATCCTCGCGGCCATCGAGGCCCAGGGCTTTGATCAGGTGGCCGTATTGGTGATCCGCTGGTACGGCGGCATTCAACTGGGCACGGGTGGCTTGGCCCGTGCCTATGGCGGCGGGGCCAATAAATGCCTGCAAAATGCCGAGCGCATCGAGCTGATCAGCCGCGTACCTCTGAGCTGCGCCTGTGGCTTCTCCGAGCTGAACCTGGTGAAGCTGCGTGTCGCTGAACTCGGCGGGCTTGTGGTGGAAGAAACCTTCACCGCCAACGGCGTAGAGCTGCAACTCGCCCTGGGGGAGGCGCACATCGACACCCTGCAAACCCAGCTCGCCGACCTGAGCCGTGGGCGCATCCTGCTCGAACGCTGAAACTGCTACTGTTATGCGCTGAACTCCCTGAACCGCGATTTCAAAGGAAGCCTTTCATGTCTACGCCAAAAACCGCACTGATCATCGGCGCCTCGCGCGGGCTGGGCCTTGGCCTGGTCAAGCAACTGCTCCAGGACGGCTGGGGCGTGACCGCTACCGTGCGCGATCCGAACAAGGCAGATGCCCTGAAAGCCGCGGGGCCGGTGCAGATCGAGAAGTTGGATATGGACGACCAGCAAGCCGTGATCGCCCTGGCCCAACGCCTGAAAGACCGCACCTTCGACCTGCTGTTCGTCAACGCCGGCGTCAAGGGCCCGGCCAACCAGGAGCCCGGCCACGCGACCCTGGCGGAGGTCGGCCAGTTGTTCTTCACCAACGCCGTGGCGCCAATCAACCTGGCCCAGCGCTTTGTCGGGCAGATCCGCAAAGACACCGGCGTGCTGGCCTTCATGAGTTCGGTACTGGGCAGCGTGACCATTCCCGACGGCTCGGACCTGGCGCTGTACAAGGCCAGCAAGGCCGCCCTCAATTCAATGACCAATAGCTTTATCACGCAACTGGGCGAGCCCAAGCCGACGGTGCTGTCGCTGCATCCAGGTTGGGTGAAGACCGACATGGGCGGCGAAAATGCCCACATCGACGTCGAGACCAGCGTGCGCGGCCTGGTGGACCAGGTAAATGCCTACACCGGCAAAGGCGGCCATCACTTCGTCGACTACAAGGGCGACACCATCACCTGGTAACCACCCTCAACTGTAGGAGCGAGCTTGCTCGCGAAGAACGCCCAAGCACTGCGTTAAACCAGACTGCCCGCGTCATCATTGACGATTTTCGCGAGCAAGCTCGCTCCCACAGAGGTAAACTGCCCACCTCGCCCTCCCCGGCGACCCTGGATCAGCAGACAGGGCAACACTGAGCTGGCAAACCTGAACCCATCATTCAGAGGAGCCGGCCAATGCCTGCGACCCGTATCTGGTTAAAAAACCCCCTCGCGATTTTCACTGCCAATGGCCTCGATGCCCGTGGCGGCCTGGTGCTGCAAGACGGTGTCATCACCGAAGTGCTGGCCCAAGGGCAAGCGCCTGCACAACCCTGCGCACAGGTGTTCGATGCCCGCGAGCATGTGGTGCTGCCTGGGCTGATCAATACCCACCACCACTTCTATCAAACCCTGACCCGCGCCTGGGGCCCAGTGGTCAACCAGCCGCTGTTTCCCTGGCTGAAAACCCTGTACCCGGTATGGGCGCGGCTCACCCCGGAAAAACTCGCCCTGGCCAGCAAAGTCGCCCTGGCCGAATTGCTGCTCTCGGGCTGCACCACGGCGGCCGATCACCACTACCTGTTCCCCGATGGTTTGGAAAACGCCATTGATGTGCAGGTAGGCAGCGTGCGTGAACTGGGGATGCGCGCCATGCTCACCCGCGGTTCCATGAGCCTGGGCGAAGCCGATGGCGGCCTGCCGCCGCAGCAAACGGTGCAGCAAGGCCAGGTGATTCTCGAAGACAGCCAGCGCCTGATCCGCGAATATCACCAGCGCGGTGACGGTGCGCAGATCCAGATCGCCCTGGCGCCGTGCTCGCCGTTTTCCGTCACCCCCGAAATCATGCAAGCCAGCGCCGAGCTGGCCAACCAGCTGGACGTGCGCCTGCACACCCATTTGGCGGAAACTCTGGATGAGGAAGATTTCTGCCTGCAACGCTTCGGGCTGCGTACCGTTGATTACCTCGACAGCGTCGGCTGGCTCGGCCCGCGCACCTGGCTGGCCCACGGCATTCACTTCAACCCGGACGAAATCGAGCGCCTGGGCGCAGCCGGCACCGGCATCTGCCATTGCCCAAGCTCGAATATGCGCCTGGCCTCCGGCATCTGCCCCACCCTGGACCTGCTTGCCGCCGGCGCCCCGATCGGCTTGGGCGTGGACGGCTCGGCCTCCAACGACGCTTCGAACATGATCCTTGAAGCCCGCCAGGCCCTGTACATCCAGCGCCTGCGCTACGGCGCGGAAAAGATCACCCCCGAAGGCGTATTGGGCTGGGCCACCAAGGGCTCGGCGCAGTTGCTGGGGCGCACAGACATTGGCGAGTTGGCCGTCGGCAAGCAGGCGGACCTGGCACTGTTCAAGCTCGATGAGCTGCGCTTCTCCGGCAGCCATGACCCCATTTCCGCACTGCTGCTGTGCGGCGCGGACCGGGCGGATCGAGTGATGGTTGGCGGCAAGTGGCGGGTGATCGACGGTCAAGTCGAAGGCCTGGACCTCAAGGGCTTGATCGCCGATCACAGCCAGGCCGCGCGCCATTTGATCGCGGGCACCTAAGCCAGGCGCCAATCAAAATGTGAGAGCGGGCTTCTGTGGCGAGGGAGCTTGCTCCCGCTGGGGTGCGTAGCGCCCCCAAAAACCGGCTCCCCCATTGGATCTGCGGCGCCTTTCAAATCGGGTTACAGCCCCAACAGCGACAGCATGATAAAGGTCGCAAACAACACAAAATGCGTCATCCCTTCTATCGCATTGGTTTCACCATCGTTGAGGTTGATCGCGCTGACGATCAGCGTGATAAACACCATCACCGTTTGCACCGGCGTCATCGCCATCTGGAACGGCTGCCCGGTGTAGAGCGCCATGGCTTCCATCACCGGCACCGTCAGGATCACCGTGGACAACGAAGCCCCCAGCGCGATGTTGACCACCGATTGCATGCGGTTGGCCAACGCGGCGCGCAATGCCGTGAGGATTTCCGGAGCGGCCGAGATAGCCGCCACCACAATCGCGGTAATCACTGGTGGTGCGCCTGTGCCTTCCAGGCCCAGGTCGAGGGTCTTGGACATCACCTCGGCCAGCGCACCAATCACGATCACCCCAAACACCAGGGTCGCAATGGAAAACGTCAGGCTGACAGACGGCGCGTGCTCGTCTTCCGGCTGTTTCTTACGGCGTTTCTCCGGGTAGCTGTAGCTGAAGAAATAACTGTGCGGCCCCACCTGCATGCGCAGGAACAAGGTGTAAAGCACCACCATCGCGCCAATGGTGAAAGCCGAGTAAATTTTCCAGTCCGCTTCGGGGATAAATTCCGGTACCACCATCGACACCCCCATGGCGGTAAGAATCATCACACTGTAGGTGCGCGCTGAGTCATCGTTGTAGGACTGTTCGCCATGCTTGATGCCGCCCATCAGCGCGGCCAGGCCGAGGATACCGTTGATATCGAGCATCACCGCTGAGTAGATGGTGTCGCGCACCAGGGTGGGCGATGGCTCGTTACTCATCATGATCGCCAGGATCACCACTTCCACCAATACCGCGGCGAGGGTCAGGATCATGGTGCCGTAGGGGTCGCCGACTTTTTCCGCCAACTGTTCGGCGTGATGGGCCACGCGCATCGACGCCATCACGATAAACGCGATCAGCGCAAAGCCGGCCAGCAACGCAACCAGTTGGCCGCTGTGGAGCATCCAGTGCTCCAGCGGGTAGGCGGCGATGGCGGCAATCAGCGCCAGCAGCATGAATTTTTCTTGCTTGAGGGATGTGAGCATTCCGGGCCTTTTCGTACAGCGAATCAGTCATTGATGGGGTACAGACTGCGCCGAGCCGCTAACGTTTCGTTACACCTTAGTTCAGGCCGCCCTTGCGTGAGTGACAGAAATACTCTCCTGCTGGTCAGGTTTTGCCGATTATTTCAGCCGTGGCCTGTAGAATGCCGCCATTGCACCTGATGAGATTTTAAAAATGTACGATTGGCTCAACGCCCTGCCCAAGGCTGAATTGCACCTGCACCTGGAAGGCTCGCTGGAGCCTGAGTTGCTGTTCGCCCTGGCCGAGCGCAACAAGATTGCGCTGCCATGGAACGACGTCGAAACCCTGCGCAAAGCCTACGCCTTCAACAACCTGCAAGAGTTTCTCGACCTGTATTACAAGGGTGCCGATGTGCTGCGCACGTCCCAGGACTTCTACGACCTGACCTGGGCTTACCTGCTGCGCTGCAAGGCCCAGAACGTGATCCACACCGAACCCTTCTTCGACCCGCAAACCCACACCGACCGTGGCGTGCCGTTCGAAGTGGTGCTCAACGGCATCGCCGCTGCGCTTAAAGACGGCGAGCAGCAACTGGGCATCACCAGCGGTTTGATCCTCAGCTTCCTGCGCCACCTGAGCGAAGACGAAGCGCAGAAAACCCTCGACCAGGCGCTGCCGTTCCGTGACGCGTTCGTGGCCGTGGGCCTGGACAGCTCGGAAATGGGCCACCCACCGAGCAAGTTCCAGCGCGTGTTCGACCGTGCCCGTCACGAAGGCTTCCTGACCGTGGCCCACGCCGGTGAAGAAGGCCCGCCCGAGTACATCTGGGAAGCCATCGACCTGCTGAAAATCCAGCGCATCGACCACGGCGTGCGAGCCATTGAAGACGAGCGCTTGATGCAGCGCATCATCGACGAACAGATCCCGCTGACGGTATGCCCGCTGTCCAACACCAAGCTCTGCGTGTTCGACGACATGGCCCAGCACAACATCCTCGACATGCTCGAGCGTGGTGTAAAAGTCACCGTGAACTCGGACGACCCTGCCTACTTCGGCGGTTATGTCACCGAGAACTTCCACGCGCTGCACACCTCCCTGGGCATGACCCAGGACCAGGCCAAACGCCTGGCGCAGAACAGTCTGGATGCGCGGCTCGTGAAACCGTAACTGAATAGACTTGGACTCAACCTGTGGGAGCTGGCTTGCCTGCGATAGCGGTGTATCAGCCAGCCTCTTATTGCCTGACCTACCGCTATCGCGGGCAAGCCCGGCTCCCATATGGCCCCATCAGCTTCAAGCCTGGGTGAGTTCTTCCAGGGTCTTGCCCTTGGTCTCCATCCCGAACAGCCACACCACCAGCGCCGCCACCGCAAAGCACAGCGCGCCCAAGGCAAATACCCCGCCCTGCCCGGTTATCGGGAACACCAACCCGGTCACCAACGGCCCCAGCAACGAACCAACCCGCCCAATCGCCGACGCAAACCCCGAGCCGGTTGCACGTGCCGAGGTGGGATACAACTCCGGCGTGTAGGTGTACAGCACCGCCCACATGCCAAACAGGAAGAACTGCATCAACAACCCCGAGGTGATCAGCAGGCCCACGTTGCCGCCAAACACTGCGCTCTGCCCATACAGAAACGCCATCACCCCGCCGCCCAGCAGGGTCACCACGCACACAGGCTTGCGTCCCCAGCGCTCCACCAACCACGCGGCCATCAAAAAACCTGGGATTCCGCCCAGGGAAATGATCACCGTGTAATACACCGACTGAGTCACGGCAAAACCCGATTGCTGCAACAACGCACTCAACCACGACGTCAGCCCGTAGAACCCAAGCAGGGCGAAGAACCACACACTCCAGATCATCATCGTGCGTTGGCGGTACTGCGCCGACCACAGCTGCTGGAACGCGGAGAAAAACGTCCCCGGCGTACTCTCTACCCGTGGCAAAGCAACTGGCTCCGGCAAGTCGGCGCCGCCCAGGGAATCGCGCACCTTCTGCTCGATGCCAAGCAAGACCTTGTCCGCCGCCTCATGGCGCCCAGCCTGTTCCAGCCAACGCGGCGACTCCGGGATAAAGAAACGGATGGCCAGCACGAACACCGCCGGTACCGCCAGCACCAGGAAGATGTCGCGCCAGCCAATCACCGGCAACAAGAAGTAAGACAGTACGCCCGCAGCCACAAAGCCCAACGGCCAGAAACCATCCATCAAGGCGATATAGCGCCCGCGTCTTTTGGCGGGGATCAGCTCCGACAGCATCGACTGGGCAATGGGAAACTCCATGCCCATGCCAATGCCCAGCAGGATCCGAAACAACGTCAGCGTCTCCACCGTCTGGGCCGTGGAACACAAATAGCTCGCCAACCCCCAGAGGACGATGCTCCACTGAAACACCGGTTTGCGACCGAATCGATCAGCAAGCATCCCGGACAGCGAAGCGCCCACCACCATGCCGAAAAAACTCGAACTGGCCAGCAACCCGGCCTGGGCCGTGCTCAGGCCAAACTCGGTTTTGATCGAGCCCAACAGGAAGGTCATCATCGCCAGGTCCATGGAGTCAAAGAAAAACGCCAGGGCGATGATGATGAAAATGATTCGGTGGTAACCGCTGATGGGCAACCGTTCCAGGCGTTCCGCCGCGCTATAACCCTGCCTATCCATGCCACACCCCTCGTATGAAAAATCCCCCTTGCGAGTGTGCGGCATCGTTTGCGCCGGCTATTGCTGGATGCGACCTGACGACAGCTGAGAACGACGCCTACAGCTTGGCAATGCGAGCTATGTGCTCAAGCCCCAGGTCATTGACCGACAAGGCCCGTGACTCGTTGATCACGCTGATCCAGTTCGCCTGCAGAAACAGTTGCATCAAGCCCGCCCCCAACGCACCGCCCAGGTGGGGTTGTTGCTGGCTCCAGTCGAAACAGTCGCAGGCCAGCGGCGATGCCAATGCCTGGGTAAAAATGCCCAGCTGCGCCAATGCCTGCACGCCATTGGGCGTCACCTCTGTACGCGGCTCATGGCGCTCGATCCACCCGGCCTCAAGCATCCGTTGATACAACTGCGCCGCCAGCTCGCCGCCGAGGTGGCCATGGCACCAGCGGGCACGGCGCAGCAATGGCGGTGCGCGCAGCGCCGTTGGCAAAACATCAGGTGTGCTGCGGGCCGCGCTGGCCATAGTGGTGCTGGCCAGCGCATCAATGGCGGCACTGACATCGGCCGCCGCTACACGAAACAGGCGCTGGCCCCGCCGCGCCTCGATCCGCAACAGGCCGCTGCCGGACAGCCGCGCCAAATGTGCATTGGCTGACGCCGGCGACAGCCCGGCCAGCGTCGCCAGTTCTTCGGAAGTCTTCGCCGAACCGTCCATCAAGGCCCAGAGCATGGCCGTGCGTTTAGGCTCGGCGAGCAAGCTGGCGATCTGACTGATGCAAGGTGCTGCTCCCATGTATTCACTCCCTGTTAAACCATTTTTCTGCTGCGGTTGACGCCCAAGTATAGGTGCGCAGGCAGGAGGTTCCCCGGTGTCTGACGGTGCAAATCAGGACAAGATATGAGTGAAACTTCCGAGCGTGGCGCAGGCTATTGACGAGAAGCCATTCGTCCCGGTCGCTGGGCCGTCAATGTCGCACAACGGGACACGAGCATGTCCCGCAGCAGATTGATGGGTTTACTCAATTGCGCACGGTGGGCGCACAGCAGGTTGAGCGGGGTGCGCTCGCCCTGCAGTTCCGGCAGGATCAGACGCAAGCGCCCGGCCAGCACATCGGTGCTCACATCCAGCCAGGACTTGTAGGCGATGCCCATGCCCGCCACCGCCCAGCGGCGCACCACATCGGCGTCATCGCTGAAGCGATCGCCGCTGACCGTCAGGCCCACATGGCGCTTGCCATCGTAAAAACCCCAGTGGTCGTGGACGCGGCTGCCGAGCATGTACAGCAGGCAATTGTGCTGGGCCAATTGCTCCAGATGGCGCGGCTCGCCATGCCGGGCGAGGTAACTGGGGGCGGCGCAGAGTACGCGAATATTGTCCGGAGCAATGGGCAGCGCAATCAGGCTGGAGTCTTCGGGTTCGCCGTAACGCAGGGCAATGTCCACGGGCTGGCGGAACAGGTCGGCGATGCGATCACCGAGCAACAGGCGCACGTTCAGTTGCGGATGCTCCTGCTGGAACGCATCCAGCCACGGCAACAGCTGGTTGCGACCGAAATCCGAGGGCGCCGACAATTGCAGCACACCACTGACATGATCCTGGCCACTGGCCAATAGGCGCCGCCCTTCATCCAGCGCGCTCAGTGACGCCCGCGCGTACGCAAGGAAGCCCTCGCCTTCGGCTGTCAGGCGCAGGCTGCGGGTGGAGCGCGCCAGCAAGCGCGTACCCAGTTGCTGTTCGATACGCTTGAGCGCGGCACTGGCCACCGCCGGTGACAGGTCCATGACCCGCGCCGCAGCCGACAGGCTACCCAAGTCGGCGGCCCGCACAAACAACTGCAAATCATCAAAACGCAGCATGCATTTCCGTTCATTATCAATATTTGGTTGAAACAGCCTGCTGTTTTAGCCGCTTTTATCGGCGTGGGAAATAGCCAATCATCTGCCCATCCCGTTAGCCCGTGCCCGGAGTCGACTATGTCCACCGCTTTTAATGTCATCGCCACGCTGATCGCCAAACCCGGCCAGCACGCCACCCTGGAAACCCTGCTGCGCGGCCTGCTGGAACCGACCCGCCTGGAAGCCGGTTGCGAGCAGTACGACCTGCACCAGGACCTGCAGCACCCCGAGACCTTCTACATGCTCGAGCGCTGGAGCGACGACGCTGCACTGGCCGACCACGACCAGAGCGCGCATATCCAGAGCTTTCGCGCCAAGGCCGCCGATGTGATCGAACACTTCGAACTCAAGCGCCTGAAATTTCTCGCCTGATCCCGCCTTTTTGTAGGAGCGAGCTTGTTCGCGAAAACCCAAGGACGGCGCGCGAAACCAGAAACACCGCGTCATCGTTAACGATCTTCGCGAGCAAGCTCGCTCCTACCTTGACCGTATTCACTTGGAGTCATCATGAAAGCCATTGCCTACTACGCCTCACTGCCGATCAACGATCCAGAATCCCTGCAAGACATCGAACTACCAGCCCCCGTGGCCGGCCCCCGTGACCTGTTGGTGGAAGTCAAAGCCATCTCGGTCAACCCGGTGGACACCAAGGTGCGCCAGAACGTCGCCCCGGAAAATGGCGCCGCCAAGGTGCTGGGTTGGGACGTGGCGGGTGTGGTCAAGGCGGTCGGCAGTGACGTGACGTTGTTCAAGGCCGGCGACAAGGTGTACTACGCCGGTTCCCTGGTACGCCCAGGCGGCAACAGCGAATTGCACACAGTTGATGAGCGCATCGTCGGCCATATGCCCCAAAGCCTGGGGTTTGCCGAAGCGGCCGCATTGCCATTGACCGCTATCACTGCGTGGGAGCTGTTGTTCGAACGTTTGCAGGTCGCTGAAGGCAAAGACGATCAAGGCCAGAGTCTGCTGATCGTCGGCGCTGCCGGTGGTGTGGGGTCGATCCTGACTCAGTTGGCCAACCAGCTCACCGCGTTGAAGGTCATCGGCACCGCCTCGCGCCCCGAGACTCACGCATGGGCCAAGGCCCTGGGAGCACACGTGGTGATCGACCACAGCCAGCCGCTGAGCGAAGTGTTGAAACAGGCCGGGCACGGGCAAGTGACCCACGTCGCCAGCCTGACCCAGACCGAGCAACACTTGGACCAACTGGTCGAAGCACTGCAACCCCAAGGCAAGCTGGCGTTGATCGACGATCCCAAGGCCCTCGATGTGAGCAAGCTCAAGCGCAAGAGCCTGTCGCTGCACTGGGAGTTCATGTACACCCGTTCGATGTTCGAAACGCCAGACATGATCGAGCAGCACAACCTGCTCAATCGCGTGGCCGAACTGATCGACGCCGGCACCCTGAAAACCACGGTGGGCGAGCACTTCGGCGTGATCAATGCGGCGAACCTGCGCCGCGCCCACGCTCTACTGGAAAGCGGCAAGGCCAAGGGCAAGATCGTGCTGGAAGGGTTCTGAAAAAACGGCTGTCAGTGTCGTCTGTTATCCACGTAGGTAACGGACGACACCATTAGTCCGAGAGTTGATCCTTGTCATATTTATGCGCCCGTTCAGGTTTATATTGGCCGCCTTTGCCACGATTCTTTTACGTGAGGAAGTCAGCAATGAAAATCCTGATAAAAGCGTTAGCAAAATCCCCAGGCAGCCAATGGCAAGTTCGTCTCGACGGCGAGGCCATCACCTTTCGCAGTGAAGCCGAGGCCCGCGCCTTCGCCGATACGCTGCAGGCCCGGATCCAGGCGCCCCATCGCTTCCCTCTCAACCAGCAACGTTCCGCTGGCTAAACCGAACTTCAGACCTGCGCCTGTACGGCCCTTGCCCGTTGCAGGCGCTGGGTCGCCATGGCAATGGTCACCGCCAGCACCCCGCAGAGGCTGATGACCATGGCCATCGGCATCGCCGTGCCGTCGTGCAACACACCGACCAACGACGCCGCCCCTGCAGCCACACCGAACTGAATGCAACCGAGCAACGCCGATGCGCTGCCGGCCCGAGCCCCCTGCCCGCTCATGGCACAGGCCGAGGTATTCGGCAAAATGCAGCCCAGACTGGCGATACAGATAAACAGCGGCACCAATAACGGCCATAGTGCCTCAGTGCGCAACGCGGCAATTCCCAACAGCGTCAACGCCGCCGCCACGTACACCCACACGGTACGCGACAACAAAAACGCCGGGCCGCGCTTGGCGAGCAATCTTGCGTTCAGTTGCGCCACCAGGATAAAGCCCGCGGCGTTGGAGCCAAACAACCAGCCGTAATGCTCGGCCGGTACGCCATAGAGCTTGATAAACACGAAGGGGGAACCGGCGATGTAGGCAAACATCCCGGCAATCGAGATGCCGCCGGTCAAGGCATAGCCCAGGTACACCCGGTCTGACAGTAGCGAGCCGTAGCGGCGCAACGAGCCCGACAACGGCTGGCGCGGCTGATTGGCCGGGAAGGTTTCCGGCAACCCGACCGCCACGGCGATGGCCGCCATCACGCTGAACAACGACAACGCCAGGAAAATCGACTGCCAGCCCCACACGCCGACCATCAGGCCACCGGCCAACGGCGCCAGGATCGGGGCCAGGCCGGTCACCAGCATCAGTTGCGAATACACCTTGGCCGAACTCACGGCATCGCATTTGTCACTGACCACCGCCCGGGAAATCACCATGCCCGCACACCCGCCAAGGGCCTGCACGAAGCGTGCACCGATCAGCCATTCCAGGGACGGCGCATACGCACAAGCGAAAGACGCGAGGGTAAACAGGGTGACGCCGCTGAGCAACGGCACGCGCCGGCCAAAGCGGTCGGCCAGCGGCCCGTAGATCAATTGGCCAATAGCCAGGCCCGCGAAATACACCGCCAGGGTCAGCTGGATATGTTTTTCGTCAGTGGCGAAGGCCGAGGCCATTGCCGGAAATCCCGGCAGGTAAAAGTCGATCGCCAACGGCGCGAAGGCGCTCAAGGCGCCCAGAATCAGGATTATGCGAAGGTTCATCAGACACCCAAGTGAGTCGGCAGCTCGACAGTCTAGCCGCGCTTGGGTGCCATGAACATTACGTTAGGTGGCTAACGATCAGAAAATCACGCCAACTTGACGCTGTAGCCTTCCTCGGCAATCAGATCGATCACTTGGTCAGAGGACAGACTGCTTGCCACCCGCACTTCTTTAGCCTTCAAGTCGACCTCCACACTTGCTGCCGAATCCTTGCTCTGTACCGCCTGGGTCACCGCTTTAACGCAATGGCCACAGGTCATTCCTTCAACGCTGAATATTTGCATGACATGACTCCTTTGATGAGGTTGAGCCCAGTGTCGAGCTTGCCATGATGGCAAGGTCAAGTTCTCAGTATTTCTGCCGGGCTGGTATTCGGCGGCGGCGTCGTCCAAGCTTCAACCTCCCTAGCTGTGAACCATGGAGCATTCGCCATGCGCTGGTCGTTTTTTGCCCTTGCCGGCCTGATGAGCTTGCCTGCCGCTGCGCCCCAAGCCCTGGCAGCTGAAGATTATGCGGTGCTGATTATTTCCCGCGAACGCCTGGAAGTGCCGACCCACTGCGAGATCGGCCTGTATATCCAGGACCAACTGGCCGGGCGTCTGTTCCAGGAACAGGCCACCTCCTTCAACCTTCCCCCCGGCGATGTGTCGCTGCGCCTGAAAGTGTTGCCGAGTCAGGCCCCCGGCTGTCTGCCAGGCATGCTCGCGCCTCCCGCGCAGAACATCACCTTGAAAGCCGGTGATGTACGCAAATTACGCATTGCACTGGGCCCGGACGGTATGTACCTCAAAGCGGCGAAACTGGAATACTGAGTAACCCCACGATCGTTCCCACGCTCTGCGTGAGAACGCCTCATCGGACGCGCTGCGTCCCGGGTACAAGGCACTACTTCAACGCCAGGGTGACGCGGAGCGTCACGGGCTGTATTCCCACGCAGAGCGTGGGAACGATCGGCGCAGAGCGTGGGAACGATCGGGCTTGACCTTCCCCACAGGTTAAGGTTGATCCTAGTGGCAACTTCTTCTGGAGGACTGCCCCATGAATGGATCCACCACCTTTGACCTGCCCATCGGCGGCATGACCTGTGCCAGCTGTGCCGGGCGGGTCGAACGCGCGCTGGGCAAAGTGCCTGGCGTGCAACGTGTCAGCGTCAACCTGGCCAATGAGCGCGCGCACATCGAAGTACAGGGCCAGATGGACCCCAGCGTGTTGATCGCCGCCGTCGACAAAGCCGGCTACACCGCCAGCCTGCCCCAAAGCGAAACCGCTACCGACGCCGATCAGGCCCGGCGCCTGCGCCGCGAGCGCTGGTCGCTGGTGGCGGGCATTCTGCTGGCGCTGCCCTTGGTGCTGCCGATGCTGGTAGAACCCTTCGGCCTGCACTGGATGCTCCCCGCCTGGATACAGTTTGCCCTGGCCACGCCGGTGCAATTCATCCTGGGTGCGCGCTTCTATGTCGCCGCGTGGAAAGCCGTGCGCGCCGGCGCCGGCAATATGGACCTGCTGGTGGCGATCGGTACCAGTGCCGGCTACGGCTTGAGTATCTATGAATGGCTCACCGCCGCCCCAGGCGTGACGCCGCACTTGTACTTCGAAGCCTCGGCGGTGGTGATCGCCCTGGTGCTGCTGGGCAAATACCTGGAAAGCCGCGCCAAGCGCCAGACCGCCAGCGCCATCCGCGCCCTTGAAGCCTTGCGTCCGGAACGTGCGATTCGCGTGCAGGACGGCCGTGAAGAAGACGTCGCCATCAGTGCGTTGAAGCACGGCGACCTGGTGCTGGTCAAACCCGGCGAACGCTTCCCGGTGGACGGTGAGGTGGTGGAAGGCCAGAGCCATGCCGATGAAGCCCTGATCAGCGGCGAAAGCCTGCCGGTGCCCAAACAACCCGGCGACGCGGTCACCGGTGGCGCCATCAACGGTGAAGGCCGCCTGCTGGTGCGCACCCTGGCCCTGGGCGCGGAAAGCGTGCTGGCGCGCATCATCCGCCTGGTCGAAGACGCCCAGGCCGCCAAGGCACCGATTCAGAAACTGGTGGATAAAGTCAGCCAGGTGTTCGTGCCGGCCGTGCTGGTATTGGCGCTGATTACCGTAGTGGGCTGGTGGCTGTATGGCGCATCCCTGGAAACCGCCATCATCAATGCGGTGGCCGTATTGGTGATCGCCTGCCCTTGTGCCCTGGGCCTGGCCACACCGACCGCGATCATGGCCGGCACTGGCGTCGCCGCACGCCATGGCATTTTGATCAAGGACGCCGAAGCCCTGGAGCGCGCCCATGCCGTGAGCGCCGTAGTGTTCGACAAGACCGGCACCCTCACCTCCGGCGCGCCCAACATTGCGCATTTGGCGGCCGTGGATGGCGATGAAGCCCTGTTATTGCAACAGGCCGGCGCCCTGCAGCGCGGCAGTGAGCACCCACTGGCCAAGGCCGTGCTGGATGCTTGTCGCGACAGAGGCTTGGACGTGGCCGATGTGAGCGCCAGCCAATCCCTGACCGGGCGCGGCATTGCCGGTACGCTCGACGGTCGGCCATTGGCGCTGGGTAATCGCCGCTTGCTGGAAGAGACCGGCCTGGACGCAGGCGATTTAGGCCCGCGAGCCAAGGAATGGGAAGCCGAAGGCCGCACCTTGTCCTGGCTGATCGAACAAGGCGCGCAACCCCGTGTGCTGGGGCTGTTTGCCTTTGGCGACACGCTCAAGCCCGGCGCGTTGCAAGCCGTGCAACAACTCAAGGCGCAGCACATCAGCAGCCACCTGATCACCGGCGATAACCACGGCAGTGCACGGGTGGTGGCCGAGGCCTTGGGCATCGACGATGTGCATGCCGAAGTACTGCCCGCCTATAAAGCCGCTGCCGTGGCCGAGCTGAAAAAAACCGGCGTGGTGGCCATGGTCGGCGACGGTATCAACGATGCACCAGCCCTGGCCGCTGCCGATATCGGCATCGCCATGGGCGGCGGCACCGACGTGGCCATGCACGCCGCCGGTATCACCTTGATGCGTGGCGACCCGCTCCTGGTGCCGGCCGCCCTGGAGATCAGCCGCAAGACCTACGCGAAAATTCGACAGAATCTGTTCTGGGCCTTTGTGTATAACTTGATCGGCATTCCCCTGGCCGCCTTCGGCCTGCTCAACCCGGTACTGGCTGGCGCCGCCATGGCCTTGTCCAGCGTCAGCGTGGTGAGTAATGCCCTGTTGTTGAAAACCTGGAAACCCAAGGAATTGGAGGATCAACGCCCATGAACATCGGCCAAGCCGCCCGCACCAGCGGGCTAAGCGCGAAGATGATTCGCTACTACGAATCCATTGGCCTGCTGAAAACCGCCCACCGCACCGACAGCGGCTACCGGGTGTACGGCCACGACGACCTGCACACCCTGACGTTCATCAAGCGCTCGCGAGACCTGGGGTTTTCACTGGAAGAAGTCGGCAAGTTGCTGACCCTGTGGGAGGACCGGCAGCGGGCCAGCGCCGACGTAAAAGCCCTGGCGCGCCAGCACATCGACGAGCTGAACCACAAGATTCGCGAGCTGGGGCAACTGCGCGATACCTTGCAGGACCTGATGGAGCACTGCCAGGGCGATCACCGGCCCGATTGCCCGATCCTCAAGGAGTTGGCAGCGGGCAACTGCTGCGCCTGACAGACAGCACAATGATCGTTCCCACGCTCCGCGTGGGAATGCCGCTTTCGACGCTCCGCGTCACGCTTTAGGACGCAGAAGCACAATGATCGTTCCCACGCTCCGCGTGGGAATGCCGCTTTCGACGCTCCGCGTCACGCTTTAGGACGCAGAGCGTCCAGGGATGCATTCCCACGCAGAGCGTGGGAACGATCAGCGTCGCTGTAAGTTACTGCATCCAAGGCGGCGGCGGTGGCTCGTCCGGCACTTTGCTTGGTGGCGCATCATCCGCCGCGCGAATCGCCTGGCGACGCTCTTCATCCAGCCGCGCCGCTTCGATTTCGCGGATCACACCGCCCACATCCGCCAGTTCTTCCGGTTCGTCGAACTCACCGGTCAATACACTGGCCGGGTGCAAGGTGCCGGCTTCATACAGCGCCCACATTTCCTTGGCGTACTTGGTTTTCTTCAACTCCGGGGCAAAACGCCCGAAGTAGGAAGCCATGTTGCCAACGTCGCGCTCCAGCATGCTGAACGCGTGGTTGTTACCCGCCGCATCCACCGCCTGGGGCAGGTCGATGATCACCGGGCCCGTAGGCGTGAGCAGTACGTTGAACTCGGAAAGGTCACCGTGCACCAGGCCGGTGCACAGCATCAGCACGATCTGGGAGATCAGGAAAGCGTGGTATTCGCGCGCCTGGTCCGGCTCCAGCACTACGTCATTCAGACGCGGCGCCGCATCGCCGTATTCGTCGGCCACCAGTTCCATCAACAGTACGCCTTCGAGAAAGTCGAACGGCTGGGGCACACGAACGCCCGCACCGGCCAGGCGAAACAGCGCCGCCACTTCCGCGTTCTGCCAGGCATCTTCGGTTTCTTTCTTGCCGAACTTGGAGCCCTTGGCCATGGCTCGTGCCTGGCGGCTGTTACGGACCTTACGGCCTTCCTGGTATTCGGATGCCTGACGAAAACTTCGTTTATTCGCCTCCTTGTAAACCTTGGCGCAACGCAATTCATTGCCGCAGCGCACCACATAAACAGCTGCTTCTTTACCACTCATCAGAGGGCGCAGCACTTCGTCGACCAGACCGTCTTCGATCAGGGGTTCAATGCGTTTAGGAGTCTTCATCAGCTTTTATTGTGGGTCCTGTATTACCAAACACGCGTGTGGAACTCGTTATACGGCAATCGGCTCGCCGGGGGGAGAGGCTACTGACCTCTGACCCCTTGAGAATGCATTCAATGGGCCAATTTTGTCGGCAATCAGCGTTCGATAATCGCCGTCACGCCTTGGCCACCGGCTGCACAGATGGAAATCAACCCACGGCCCTTGCCCGCTGCATCCAATAATTTAGCCAAGCTGGCGACGATACGCCCACCGGTGGCGGCAAACGGATGGCCCGCCGCCAGGGAACTGCCCTTGACGTTGAGGCGGCTGCGGTCGATCGACCCCAGCGGCGCGTCCAGGCCCAGGCGGGTCTTGCAATAGTCGGCGTCTTCCCAGGCCTTGAGCGTGCACAGCACTTGGGCGGCGAAAGCTTCGTGGATCTCGTAATAATCAAAGTCCTGCAACGTCAGGCCGTTGCGCGCCAGCAAACGCGGTACCGCATACACCGGCGCCATCAGCAGGCCCTCGGCGCCTTGGACGAAATCCACCGCCGCCGCTTCGCCATCGCGCAAGTAAGCCAGGATCGGCAAGCCGCGCTCCTTGGCCCATGCCTCACTGCCCAGCAATACCAGGGAGGCACCATCGGTCAGCGGTGTGGAGTTACCGGCGGTGAGCGTGCCCTTTTCGCTGCGCTCGAAGGCCGGCTTGAGGCTGGCGAGTTTTTCCAGGGTCAGGTCGGGGCGCAGGTTGTTGTCGCGGGTGAGGCCGAGAAAGGGCGTGAGCAAATCGTTGTGCCAGCCTTCGGCGTAGGCCGCCGCCATCTTCTGGTGGCTCTCCAGCGCAAGCTGGTCCTGCTCGGCACGAGGGATCTGCCAAGTCTGGGCCATCAGTTCGCAGTGCTGGCCCATGGACAGACCGGTACGCGGTTCGCCGTTGCGCGGCAGTTCCGGCTTGAGGTGATGAGGACGAAGTTGTAACAGGAGTTTTAATTTATCTGCCAGGGATTTGCTGCGGTTGGCTTGCAGCAGGATCTTGCGCAGCCCTTCATTCACACCAATCGGTGCATCCGAGGTGGTGTCCACCCCGCCGGCAATGCCGCATTCGATCTGGCCCAGGGCAATTTTATTGGCCACCAGCAGCGCCGCCTCAAGCCCCGTGCCGCAAGCTTGCTGAATGTCGTACGCAGGGGTTTGCGGTGACAGGCGCGAACCGAGCACGCATTCACGCGTCAGGTTGAAATCACGGGAATGCTTGAGCACCGCGCCGGCGGCCACTTCGCCCATGCGCAGGCCGTGCAGGTTGTAGCGCTCGATCAAGCCCTCCAGCGCGGCAGTCAGCATCGCCTGGTTGCTCGCCGTGGCGTAGGGGCCATTGGATCGGGCGAAAGGAATGCGATTACCGCCAATGATCGCTACACGGCGCAATTGAGTCATGGAAAGCTCCCTTGTGGTGGTGGGTGGAATCATCAAGCCTAGCCTAGGCTCAATCGAACGACTGCCACCCCAGGGTGGTCAACCTTTGAACCCCAGCCTTCGGAGAGCGTTCCATGTCTGACCGTTATATCGACTTCGCCAACTCAAGCCTCGGCCATCGCCTGGTCGCCGCCATTGGCCTGCCGTCACCGGTACGCCTGGAACGCTGGCAAGCCGGGCGCCTGCGCCCGGTCGAAGGTGCGCTGCTGCTGGGCGGTGGCGCATTGGCTACCCAGGTGCTGGCATTTGCCAACCGACTCACCGACGCCGTCTACAGCTACGGCGCCGAAGCCTCGACAGCACCCGCGTGGATTCCAGGACACGGCCCCAAGCTCAAGGCGGTGGTGTTCGATGCCAGCGGTTTGCAGCACACCGACCAGCTCAAGCAGCTGCGCGAATTCTTCCAACCACTGCTTAAAAACCTCGACCACAGTGCCCACTTGGTGATCCTTGGCCGGGCGCCGGAAAGCCTCAGCGATCCGTTCGCCGCCAGCGCCCAGCGCGCCCTGGAAGGGTTCAGCCGCTCTTTGGCCAAGGAGTTGCGCAGCGGTGGCGTGCTGCAGTTGCTGTACGTGGGCGACGGTGCCGAAGGCCAGTTGGAGGGCGCGCTGCGGTTTTTTCTCTCGCCCAAAAGCGCTTATATATCGGGCCAGGTGATTCGCCTGTCAGCTTGCGACACACCGGTGCAAGACTGGACGCGCCCCTTGGCCGGGCGCAAGGCGTTGGTTACCGGCGCCGCTCGAGGCATCGGTGCCTCCATCGCCGAAACCCTGGCCCGCGACGGCGCCGAGGTCATTCTGCTCGATGTGCCCCAGGCCAAGGCCGACCTTGAAGCCCTGGCCGCACGCCTGAATGCACGCACGGTGGCCCTGGATATCTGCGCCGAAGATGCCGCACGCCAACTGATCGAGCACCTGCCAGACGGGCTCGACATCCTGGTGCACAACGCCGGCATCACCCGCGACAAAACCCTGGCCAACATGACCCCGGAATACTGGGACGCAGTGCTGGCGGTCAACCTCAAGGCTGCGCAAGTGCTGACCAAGGCCCTGCTCGACAGCGGCACCCTGCAGGACAATGCACGGGTGGTGTTGCTGGCTTCCATCAGTGGCATCGCCGGCAATCGTGGGCAAACCAACTATGCCGCAAGCAAGGCCGGGTTGATCGGCCTGGCTCAAGCCTGGGCGCCGCTGTTGAAGGAGCGTGGGATCAGCATCAACGCCGTCGCGCCAGGGTTTATCGAAACCCAGATGACCGCGCATATTCCCTTCGCCCTGCGCGAGGCCGGGCGCCGCATGAGTTCCCTGGGCCAAGGTGGCTTGCCCCAGGACGTGGCCGAAGCCGTCGCCTGGCTGAGCCAGCCGGGTTCCGGTGCGGTCAGCGGCCAAGCGCTGCGGGTGTGTGGGCAAAGTCTTCTGGGAGCGTAAGCATGCAATGGCAAACGTTGGACAGCACCCCGCCCCTACTGCCGCTGTATTGGCGTGCGGCGCTCAAGCGCAAGATCACCGGCAGCTCACTGCCCGAATGTGGGTTGCGCTGCCGGATGAGTATCAACCCCAGCGCCGTTGCCGCGTACCGCAAGGTGTGCGGTTTTGCTGACAGCCCGATGCTGCCGGCGACTTATCCGCATATCCTCGCGTTCGGCCTGCAACTGCAACTGCTGACGGACAAGAGCTTTCCGTTTCCGTTGCTGGGGTTGATCCACCTGCGCAATCGCATCCGTATTCATCGCCCGTTGGGTGGCGTGGGTGACGTGAGTGTCGGTGTCTACGCACGTAATCTCAGCCCCCATCCCAAGGGGGCCACCTTTGACATCGTGACGGTTGTCGAGGATGCCCTTGGGCTCTTGTGGGAGGGCGAAAGCCAAATGCTATGTCGGGGCGTAAAGGTTGAAGGCGAAGCTGCGGACAGCGGATCGCAGACTCCAGGAACGCTTACCGAACTGACGCGCTGGAAAGCCCCCCCTGATATTGGCCGACGCTACGCCCGAGTGTCTGGCGACTACAACCCCATCCACCTCAGTACCCCGACCGCGAAGTTGTTCGGTTTTCCCCAGGCCATCGCCCACGGGTTATGGAACAAGGCGCGCACTCTCGCGGCGCTGGCAGAACACTTACCGGCCGCCAATATTGAAATCGACGTCGCGTTCATGAAGCCGGTGCGCCTGCCCAGTGAAGTGATATTGATGAGCAGCGCGGCCGGTTCCAGCGGGACGTTGGAACTCAAAGGCGCTGGGGATATACAACATATGTTGGGGCAGTGGCAGCCGACTGCCTGAAAACCCTGATTAATTGTATATATACACCCTAAGTTATAGCGGAACTTACGAGGTCCGTCTTTATTTACAACACTTTGATTTTACTAATATAAAAATCCTGAAACACCCTTCCATTACACCTTTGGTATTAGTCATTAAGCCGACGATGGCCGGATGTATATAAATCGTTAATACCAAGTTGAGCGTTGCGTGAAAGAGTGCCCTCGCCTGAGATAGCCACACGGACAAACCTATCGTTATCCGAAGAAGTAACGAAGGTTTGAAACAACCAAGGTTGTACCAGGTGCAAGGAACTCAATCATGAAAACTCAAGTCGTGTTTTGGAAAGCAAGTACCGCGCTGGCCCTGATTCTGGCAATGAGCCTGGGCGGCTGCAGCAGCGGTGGTGGCGGGCATAAATCCAGCGTGGCGGCGTCATCGCCGGATGCAGGTGCAGGTGCCGGAGGCGGTACTGGTGGCGGTGATGGCGGTACAGGCGGTGGTACCGGTGGTGGCACAGGCGGCGGTGACGGCGGCGGCACTGGCGGCGGTGACGGCGGCGGCACCGGCGGCGGCACTGGCGGCGGCACCGGCGGCGGTACTGGCGGTGGAACCGGTGGTGGCACAGGCGGCGGTGACGGCGGTACTGGTGGCGGAACCGGCGGTGGCACGGGCGGTGGCACGGGCGGTGGTGACGGCGGAACTGGCGGTGGTACTGGCGGCGGCACCGGCGGCGGCACCGGCGGCGGCACCGGCGGCGGCACTGGCGGCGGAACAGGTGGCGGAACAGGTTCGACAACCACCCCACTGGTCACCGGCCAGATTGCCGGCACCCTTGGCACCACTGTGGGCAATGTCGGTACAGCGGTCGGTAACCTGGGTTCGACGTTGAATGGCGTACCCATCGTCGGCGCAACCGCTGGCGGCCTGGTCACCTCGGCAGGCACCGCCGTTAACAGCATCGGCACTGGCGTAACCGCCGGCTTGGGCTCACTGGGCACCAACACCAACTCCTTGGGCACCACGGTGGCAGGCGTAGGTAACGGCGTGGCCGACCTGGGCGGCGGCCTCTCGACCACCGGCCAAACACTGTCAACCACTCTCGGCGGAATACCTGTGGTCGGCGGCGCGACAGGCGGAGTGGGCACTGCGGTAGGTGGCGTCGTGGATAAAGTCGGCACCACCGTCACCATGCTTGGCGATACCCTCAGTACGGCCAGCACCACCGGCCCGCTGGGTTCGTTGACCAACACCTTGGGCAGCAAAGTCGTGGTGCCTGTGGTGTCGCTGGTGGAAAACACCACCGGCAACCTGGGTAACGCAACCGGCCTGGGCACTCCACTCAATGGCGTACTGGATAAGGTCGGCTCGACCGTCACCAGCTTGGGTACTCAAGTCGCCAGCACGGGCGGCACGGGCAACCCGGTCACCGGCGTTGTCGGCACCGTACTCACTGGCGTCGGTGGCACACTGGATAAATCAGGTGGTTATGTCGCCCCAACCGGTGGCACCTCGGCTCCCGGCATTCCGGAACTGGTGGGTGGCCTGGTGGCTAACGTGGGTACCGGCCTGAACGTGGGCAATACCAACGGCACAGTCAGTGCAACGGGTGTGACCGGTGGTGCAGTCGGCGGCACCGTTGCGTCGCTGGGCACTGCGCTGGGTGGCACAGGTGTAGCAAACACCGCAGCTACCGCACCGGTCGCCACCGTAGCGGCCAATGTCGGCGCAGCGCTCAACCCTGTGACCAGCGGCGTCACCAACCTGACCCAAACCATCGGCACCACTACCGGTGTGGGTGCTCCGGTCAATGGTCTGGTGACTCAAGTCGGCGGCGCTGTGAGCAGCGTGGGCACTAACTTGACGGCAGCCAATGCCAACCCGATCACCAACGCGGTAGGCACCACCGTCACAGCGGTCGGCGGCACCGTCGCCTCGGTGGGTGGCCTGGTAACCGGCGGCGGGACTGGCGGCACCAGCGGTGGTTTGCTCGGCGGCCTGAATATCGGCACCACCGCCACAGCAACCGGCACTGCCACCACCACGGGCGGCACTACGGCCACAGGCGGTCTGGGCGGTTTGTTGAATGGCCTGACCGGCAAATAGAAATGCACCTGGCCGATTAGACGGCCTCCCCTACAGCGCCTACGCTTGGTTGAGACGAGAGACCTTTAATAAGTCTCTCGTCTTTTTTATGGGCAGCGACACCTGTGAACAGTCGCCGCCCTCCCGAACCGCGTCCCAGAACCCGGCGGGCCCGAAGCGCTGCTGCAGTTGACCATGGAGTGTCCTATGCGCGTGTTGACCCCGTTGTTATTGCTCACCCTCAGTGCTTACGCCCAGGCCGAGACCCTTCCCAGCTTTCTCAACAGCAACGACACTGTCCGCACCCTGCCGGTACCCAACCTGCCCGCGGACGCCTACCGACCACCCACGTCGAAAACCCAAGTACCCGAGGCGCCGCCGACTGCAGGCCAGCCGCTGTTGATGGACACCAAGGTCACTATTCGAAAGTTGCAGATCGAAGGCGGAACGGTCTACCCGCTCGCCGAGACGGCGCAGGTATATGCGCCGTTGATTGGACGTGAAACCAACCTTGCGCAACTGATTGAAGCGACCCGTGGCATCACCCGCCGTTATCAGGAGGATGGCTACCTGCTGTCCTACGCCTTCCTGCCGCAACAGAACTTCGAAAATGGCCTGGTCCGCGTGGTACTGGTGGAAGGCTACATCAAGGACTATCAACAAACCGGCGACATTGGTTCGGTGTCGGCCTACGTCGATAAACTCGCGCAAAAGCTCCTGGCCGAACGCCCACTGACTCGCAAGACCTTCGAGCGCTATACCACGCTGATGAGCCGCATCCCCGGCCTCAGCGTACAAGCGCAAGTACCGCCGCCAGGCACCACCGATGGCGCCACGCACATGCAGATCCAGGCCAGCCGCAAACCTTTCACCACCAGCATGAGCCTGGTGCAGAAAAGCCGTGGCGGCACGCAAGCGTTGCTGAGCGCCACCAGCAATTCCCAGACGTCCATGGGCGAGCAGCTCAGCGTCAGCGGCCTGTTCCCACCCGGCGAGGACAAAGAGCATTACTACCGCGTGGACTACAACCAATTCATCAATGCCGAAGGCACCCAACTGGCGCTCGCCGCCGAGCGCTATCGCGCCGACCCCAGCAGCAGCGTGCAACTGGACGGCGGTTTCGAACTCAAGCCGCACCAGTCCATCGACCGCTACTCCATCGGCCTGAGCCACCCGTTCATTGCCTCCCCGACCGAGTCCTTCACCCTGGGCACACGCCTGTACGCGGTCGACCAGACCACGCGCTATAAACTGGTGGGTTACCCGTTGCGTTTCGACATCGAATCCAACCTGCGCGCCCTGGCCTTCGAAGGAGATTGGCGCAAAGCCGACGCGCGACGCCTACGCATCATCAGCGGTGGCCTGTACCAGGGCATCGATGGCCTGGGCGCCAAGGCCCGCAGTGACCTGGACGTGGCTAAACCCGACCTCGACTTCTTCCGCCTGCGCCTCTCCGGCGTGCAAAGCGACAAGTTCTTCGACAACTGGCAAGGCGTACTTTCCGGCGCGCTGTACTGGAGCAACAACACCCTGCCCGACAGCGAACGCGCCACCTTCGGGGGGCAAAATTTCGGCCGCGGCTACCCGGACGACCAAGGCTCGGGCGACAAGGGCTGGGGGGTGGCGTACGAGGTCAACTACAGCTTCAACCGCGCCGGCAACTGGGTGAAAATCCTGCAACCCTACGTAGTGGTCGATCGCGCCAAATCCTGGTTCAACGACCTGCCGGTCAAGGCCAACGACATGTCGTCGGCGGCGGTAGGTTTACGCTTTGGCGACAACAAGTACTACAACATCGCGCTGGAAGCGGCCAAGCCAATGTCGGATATCGCCCTGGACAGCTTCAATCGCAGGCCTCGGTATACGCTGAGCTTCAGTTATCAACTGTGACGAGGGCACCTGTAATCAATGTGGGAGCTGGCTTGCCTGCGATGGCGCTCTTCGGGTCGACCATTTAATTGGGTTGGAATGAGTACATATCTCGGTCTGCCATACCGCCTTCGCGAGCAAGCCCGCTCCCACA
>NZ_BCBO01000056.1:0-42295 GCF_001320835.1 Pseudomonas sp. NBRC 111138
TTTAATAAGCGGTGCAGGTCCGTTACCGACCAGGTGTAGAGAGGGGAAACAGGCTGTTGAGGGTATCGAGCAAGCGCACCAGGTAGATCGGCTTGCGAAACAAGTCCAGCACCTGCAAGCGCAGCATATCGCTGACATCGTCCATTTCTGCATGGCCAGACATCACGATCACAGGCAAATGCGAGCGTGAGGTATGTTCGCGCAGGCGCTTGATCAAGGAGATACCACTTTCCTCGGGCATGCGCAGATCGGTGATGACCAGGGCGATATCAGGGTGAAGTGTCAATTCTTGCAAGGCGAAGGTGACGGAGGTCGCGGTGAAACAGACAAATCCCTCGTTTTCGAGGGATTCGGCCAACTCCACCAGCGCATCCTCCTCGTCGTCCACCAATAGGATTTGTTGGCGGGATGACGAAGGGTGGGTCATGGGCGGTACCTGATAAAAAGAATCACCGGAACGAAAGAATACCGCAATGACGGCTAAGTCGCCGCTGGCAGCGCATCGGACACTTGCTCGAAGATGCCTTTTATCTTATCGCCAAGCCCAGTACCAATACCGACGATCACCAACGCAACTATCGCGACGATAATCACATATTCAATAGCCGACGCCCCATCTCTGCGACGCAGGAATAACTGAGCGTGAACATAAAATTTCAAGAACAGGTCAAGGATCATGTTGAGATCTCCTTCATGCGCCACAAAGCGCCGATACAGCTGGCCCGCACAATGATTGCCGTGTGCCACTAGAGCATTGTCAACAAATTTAACACTCACAACTGTAAGAATGAATTAATCATAAAGTATTAGTGGCTCCATGCGCCCTGCAAGTCCGTTGTTTAAAGGCCCGATTCTAAAAACATCGATAAATTTTTCGTTCGGTAATGGCATTTCGTCCTAGCTGAGCTACCTTCAAATAGCCAAATCGTTAGTTGTTCATCACAGCCCAGTTGCGAATTTAACTCGTTTGGATTAACGGGAATAAAAGTAGTGCAACAGGATAGGGAGCGCCGTCATGAACAGTCGCATCAGCATGGTCCTGGCTGGCTTGCTGCTTATCGGAGCCCTGGTGGCAGGGTATTGGGGCTTGGTGCTCAGCCGTCCACCGGCACCTGCCGTAGCACCCTCGCCACAACCTGTCATTTCCGTGGAAAAAACCGTTGCGGTCGTGGAAGACCAGACCCGCCAGCCCGTCGTGGTACTGGTGCACGCGGTTACGCCTTTTGTGCCCCTCACCTCTGCCGATGTAGCCGTGGAAAAACTGCGCACCGTGCCGGCAGGCAGCCTGACCAGCGTTGACCAGGCCATCGGTCGTACGCCTTTGCGGGCCCTGGGTGCCGGCACCTGGCTCAATGATGAAAGCTTCACCGCCGGCGGCCCCCTGGCCCGCATGATTCGTGCGGATGAACGCGCGCTCGCCGTCGCCGTCGACGAGGTCATCGGTGCCGGTGGCCAGTTGAGCCCCGGCGACTACGTGGATGTCTTGTTGTTCTTGCGCCAGGACAATGCCAATGCCGAGCAATCGGCGCAGGTGGTCATCCCGGCGATTCGCCTGCTCAGCGTCGGCGACCAACTGGGTTTGGCCAACGACGGCACCCCGGCAGTACCGCCACCCGCCACCGCCGAAGAACGCGCCCAGGCCGCTCAACGTCGCACCGCCGCGCGCAGTGTGGTGCTGGCGGTGCCCGAACAATTGCTGAGTCGGTTGATGCTCGCTTCCCAAGCCGGCACGCTGCGCCTGGCCGTGCGCAGTGCCGACGAACAATTGCTCAGCCGCTACTGGGCCGGTGAAAGCGACACCCCGGACAAGGTGCAAAGCGCCAACCGCGACCTCTACCAATTCACCCAATTGGCCCTCAGCGGCCCGCCGAAAAAAATCACCCCTGCGGTGGCCGTCACCGGCCAGCGTCGGGGTATCGAAGTGATTCGCGGCGCGGCGGCAGCACAACCTACCCCCTGATTGAACAAGGATGCCTTGAATGAGCCAACGCTACGCTCAATTGGCCTTGGCCTTGATGCTGCCGTGCCTGCCCCTGGGCATGGCGATGGGCGCATCGGGCAGCTGCAACGCCCTGGGCCAATTGCCCGCCGTGATCGAGGTAGGCGAAGGCTTGCAGACCGAGCTGCAGTCGCCGGTAGCGATTACGCGCCTGGCTATCGGCGACCCGAAAATTGCCGATGTGCGGGTCAACGGCGACCGCCATTTCCTGCTCACTGGCGTCGGCAGCGGCGCTACCAGCCTGATGGTGTGGACCGGCTGCTCGACCACGCCGCGCCAGAGCATGGTGTTCGTCAAGGGCAAGGCTACTTCGGCGCTGACCAGCCAATCGCTGTCGCCCTCCGAAGACCCGACGCTGCCCAGCCAGGTGCAGACCGATATTCGTTTTGTCGAGGTCAGCCGCACCAAGCTCAAGGAAGCCAGCACCAAGATCCTGGGCATGGGTAAAAACTTCTTCCTCGGCAGCCCCGACTTGCTGTCCCCGTCAGAGGGCATTTTCAAATTGCCGGTGAGTGCCGACAACTTCAACATCGGGTTTGGCGGTGGCCGGGTCAAGGCACTGATCAACGCCCTGGAAAGCAGCGGTTTCGCCTATACCCTGGCGCGCCCGAGCCTGGTGGCCATGAGCGGCCAGAGCGCGACCTTCCTGGCCGGCGGCGAAGTGCCGATTCCGGTGCCCAGTGCCGGCAGCGATACCATCACCATCGAATACAAGGAGTTCGGTATTCGCCTGACCCTCACGCCCACGGTCATCGACCACAACCGCATCGCCCTGAAAGTCGCCCCGGAAGTCAGCGAGCTGGATTACAGCAACGCGATCCGAATCCAGAATATCCAGGTGCCGGCCCTGACCGTCCGGCGCACCGACACCAGTGTGTCACTGGCCGACGGTGAAAGCTTTGTGATCAGCGGCCTGATCAGCAGCACCAACCGCTCCACCATCGCCAAGCTCCCGGGCCTGGGCGATATCCCGATCCTTGGTGCGTTTTTCCGCGACTCCAATATCCAGAGCGAAGAGAAAGAACTGCTGATGATTGTCACGCCGCATCTGGTCCAGCCACTGGCTGCCAATGCGCAGTTGCCGTCGCTGCCCGGCGAAAAACTGCGCACCTATGATCCGAACTGGTTCCGCCTGTTCTTCCTGGAAAACGGCAACTTCGACCGTCGCAGTGGACTTTCCCAATGAGCGATAGCCTGAGCCAGACCTTCCTGGCAATCACCCGTAACAGCACCGACCTGGAATGGCTCCAGGGTGCCCTGGCCCCTCTTGGCCAAGTGATCAACGTGGGCGGCGGCAGCCTGGATGAATTGCTGGCACTGGTGGACGTGACCTTCGCCAACCTGGTGTTCGTGGGCCTGGACCGCGAGCACCTGGTAGCCCAGAGCGCCTTGATCGAAGGCGCCCTGGAAGCCAAGCCGATGTTGGCGGTGGTGGCCTTGGGCGACGGCATGGACAACCAGTTGGTACTCAACGCCATGCGTGCCGGCGCTCGGGATTTTGTCGCCTATGGTTCACGCTCCAGCGAAGTGGCCGGGCTGGTGCGGCGCCTGAGCAAGCGCTTGCCGCCCAGCGCGCCGAACGCCCATCTGGGCGGCCTCACCGTGCTCTACGGTGCCCAGGGCAATACCGATGGCGCCCTGCTGGCGAGCCACCTGGCGATGGTGGTGCAAAAGAGCGGCCAGCAGACGCTGATGCTCGACCTCGGCTTGCCCAGGGGCGACAGCCTGGCACTGCTGGGCCTGGACAGCACCTTCAATTTCGGCGACGCCTTGCGCCACCTGCGACGCCTGGACGCCACCCTGATCAACAGCGCGTTCACCAGCACCGACGACGGCCTGCGGATCCTCGCCTACGCCGCCAGCGATGACCCCTTGGAAATGACCAGCGCCGCCGAGCTGTACATGTTGCTCAGCGCCTTGCGCCAGCACTTCCAGCACATCGTGGTCAACCTCACCGGGCAAGCGGACAGCGAAGCCCTGCGCACCTTTGTCAGCCACTGCGACAAGCTGCTGTGGTGCACCGACCAGTGCGTACTCGACTGTCGGCGCAACCTGGCGATGCTGAACCTGTGGCGCGAAAAAGGCATGAAGCTCGACCATGCCAAGCTGCTCGTCGATCGCTACGTCAAAGGCTGCGCCCCCGGCACCGAAGCCCTGGAAAAAAGCTTTGGCCTGGAGTGCATCGCCGTGCTGCCCCTGAGCCCCGAAGTGCGCCTGAACGCCAAGAACCAAGGGCAAAGCCTGTTCACCCTGGCCCCCCGCGAAGCCTTGACCCAAGCCCTGCGCCACCTGGGCGAGCGCCTGGCCAAACGCACCGAAGGACTGGATAAACCTTCGACGCGCTGGTTCGAACGCCTGCTGGGAGCGAGTCGATGAACGGCGAAAAACTCTTCGGCGCACCGGCCCGTGGAAGTGCCGCGCACAACGATCACGACGGCCTGAAACTGGTGCTGCATCGCTACATCATCGATGCCATCGAAGAATCGGGCCAGAACCTGCTGGAAGGCTCGCGCCAATCCCTGGCGCAATTTGTCATCGACAAAGTGGCCGAATACATCACGCGCATGCACCTGGCGATTTCGCGCTATGAGATGGAGCGCCTGGCCGAGGAAATCGTCGATGAGCTGACCGGCTTCGGCCCGCTGGAAGTGCTGCTGCGCGATGTGTCGATCACCGAGATCCTGGTCAACGGCCCGCACAGGGTGTTTATCGAGCGTGACGGAGTACTCCACCAGAGCGACCTGCGCTTTATCGACGCGCACCATGTAGAACGCGTGATGCAGCGCATTCTCGCGCCCCTTGGAAGGCGCCTGGATGAGTCGTCGCCGATGGTCGATGCGCGCTTGCCGGATGGCAGCCGGGTCAATGCGATCATCCCGCCGATTGCCCTGGACGGCCCGTGCCTGTCGATCCGTAAATTTCGCAAGGACATGCTCAAGAGCAGCGACCTGGTGGCGATGCAAACCATCGACCACAACATCTTCGAGTTCTTCCAGGAGGCGGTGGGCAAGCGCTGCAATATCCTGATCAGTGGCGGCACCGGCACCGGCAAGACCACGCTGCTCAATATCCTCAGCCAATTGATCAACCCCCACGAACGCCTGGTCACCATCGAAGACGTCGCCGAGCTGCAACTGGGCCACCCCCACGTGGTGCGCCTGGAAACCCGTCCGCCCAATGCCGAGGGGCATGGCGAGGTCAAGGCCAGCGACCTGATTCGCAACGCCCTGCGGATGCGCCCGGACCGCATCATCCTTGGCGAGATCCGTGGCGTCGAAGTGCTCGACGTGATGACGGCCATGAACACCGGCCATGACGGTTCCATGAGCACCGTGCACGCCAACAATGCCCAGGACGCGTTGCTGCGCCTGGAAACCCTGGTGGGCCTGACCGGCCGGGTGGTGGCGGAGAAAACCCTGCGGCAGATGATCTGTGCCGCACTGGATGTGGTGGTGCAACTGACGCGCCTGCCCGATGGGCGCCGTTGCGTCAGCGAGGTGGTGGAAGTGGTGGGGGTGCGCGACGACGTGTATGTCACCAACACCCTGTTCCGCCTCGACCGCCGTACCGGTTTCGGCTTTCTGCGCGAAGCGCTCAACCCGGCCGGCGACAAGTTGCGGCGCGAATCGGCATTGCCGTTGTAGAGAGGGCTCATGACCGGACTTGTCTTGCTGCTCATTTGCATCCTGCTGATCAGCCTGTCCGTCTGGCTGTTCCAGCGAGGGTTGCGCCAGGCAGGCACCGACCGGGTGCTGGAGCGGCTCAGCGACGGCCAGCCGGTGCCCCAGGAGCCGAACGGCAGCTGGGTCGCGCTGGAGCGCATGTTCCAGCGCGCCGGCCTGGGCAAGCCCACCGACCGCCTGGGTTTGTGGCTGAGCGGCTGGGCGCTGGGCATGTTGCTGGGCTATCTGCTGGCCGGCGGGCTGGGACTGTTGGCCATGCTGATCCTGCCGCCGCTGCTGCTGCGGGTGTATATCGCCTGGCGCTACCAACGGCGAGTGCAGCGCATGGTCGAACAATTACCGCAGCTGCTGGACCACAGCGTGCGCAGCCTCAAGTCTGGGCGCACCCTGGCGGACGCTGTGCTGGGCGCGATCGACAGCACCGAAGCGCCGCTCAAGCAGGCCATGAGCCGCATCCAGCGCAACGTGCAAATGGGCGTGAGCCTGCCGGAGTCGGTCAGCGACTTTGCCGAGTTTTACGAGCGCGATGAATTCCGCCTGTTTGCTCTTGGCCTGAAGGTCAACCACCGCTACGGCGGCAACGCCAGCGAGCTGCTGGAAAACCTGATCAAGATGATCCGCGAGCGCGAACAGGGTGCGCGCCAACTCAAGGCCATGACTGGCGAAACACGCATGACCGCCTATGTGCTGGCGGGTTTGCCTATCGTCATGGTCGGCTACTTCCTGATGGTCAACCCGGGCTACCTGATGAGCATGTGGAATGACGGAACCGGGCGCCACCTGCTGCTGGCCGCGGTGGCGCTCGACATCACGGGCACCTTCGTCATGTGGCGCATGTTGCGGAGTATTTGAGATGGCCATCCTGATTTGCATCCTGTTGTCGCTCGCCGCCGTCGCCTTGATCGTCGGCAACCTGCTAGAGCAAAGGCGCCGACAACGCCTGGTCAGCCAACGCCTGCAAGGCCAACTGACCCGCGAGGACAAACTCGGCAGCCTGATGCGCCAGTTGGGCGCCAGCACCGTGGCCCAGCGCTCGGTCAGCCTGGACAACGAAACCCAGACCCTGCTCAACCGAGTCGGTTGGCGTAAAGCCAACCAGCGCTCCATGTTTGCCGCTTTCCAGATCGGCGTGCCCATCGTGTTGCTGGGCTTGACCCTGCTCGGCCAACAGCTGCTGTTTCCCCATGCCGGCTCACCCTGGATTGCCCCGGCGATTGCCCTGGGCATCGGTTACTTGCTGCCCAAACGCATCCTCGCCCTCAGTGCGAAATACCGCCAGGAGCGTATCGCTCGGGAAATCTCCACCTTCATTCCGTTACTGCGCATCCTGTTCGAATCCGGCATGGCAGTTGAGCAATCGCTGCGGGTGTTGAGCACCGAAGCCCAGCGCTTGCTGCCAGACCTGACCCATGAACTGCGCCTGATCCTGGCAAGGGTCGACTCGGGCCTGGAACTGTCCGAAGAGCTGGGCAAGACCGCACGCCTGTTGGCCGTGGATGAGTTCACCGACACCTGCATCATCCTTCAGCAGTTGATCCACCAGGGCGGCGGCGCGATGAAATCCTTGCTGGCCCTCAAGCAGTTGCTTGACGACCGCCGCCTGACCCGCCTGCAGGAATACATCTCGAAGATGTCCGCGAAGATGTCCGTGGTGATGATGGTGTTCCTGTTTCCCGCCTTGCTGATCGTGCTGGGGGGGCCGGCCATGATCGCCATCTCCCGAGCCTTGAATAACTTTTGAGGAGCCTGCCATGAAACCACTGATCGTCGCCTTGAGCCTGCTGATGCTGGGCGGCTGTGCCAGCAACGGCCAGGTTCCGTGGGCCGGGTTGCTGGCGCCGGGCAGTTGCCCCAAGCCCAGCTCGGACCAGGAGCTGTCGCTGAACCTGGCCGATGACATGGCCAACGAAGGCAAGCTGCACGCCAGCCTTGCCAACCTGCAGAACCTGCCCAGCGCCCTGCCCCAGGTTCGTCAGCGCCAGGCCCGTGCCTATCGCTTGCTAGGCCGTCCCGACGCCGAGCCATTGTACCGCAGCCTGCTGGGCACCTGCCTGGCCGCCGACGGTGAGCACGGCCTGGGGCAACTGGCGTCGGCCAAGGGCGACAACGGCCAGGCCATGGCTCACCTGCAACGCGCAGCACGGCTGGCGCCCACCGACGAAAAAATCCGCAACGACCTGGGCGTGGTGTACCTCGATCAACGGCGCCTTGAAGACGCGCGCTTTGAATTCATGACCGCCATCGAACTCAAGCAGAGCGATCAATTGGCGGCGGTCAACCTGGTGACCTTGCTGATCTATCAGGACAACTGGGAGCAAGCCGCGAAAGTGGTCGGCCAACTCGGGTTGAGCCCTGATCAGGTGACCCGAGCCCAGGCACGGGCGCAACACCTCAAGGACGCTGGCACGGCACCGCAGCGCCCAGTCAAAGATCAGGTAGCGGCGGTCAGCGATACGCTGCCGGCCTCTGTGAAATAAGGAGTCGATGATGAAATTCCAATACCTCGCCGGCCTTGCATGCCTGGCCCTGCCCCTCCTCGCTTCGGCCATCGAAGCGGGGCCGTCTTCACCCCGGCAGGCCGAAACGGAAAACTGGATGGCACTGCAACTGAGCGGGCGCGCAGCCTCGGCCAACCCCCAGAAAACCACGCCGGCAGAACGCGAACAGGCGCTCAAGCGCTGGCTGGACAGCAACAAGCACCCGATTCCGGAGTTCTTTGATCAGAAAATAGGCGGCACTGCGCAAAGTGGAAGCAAGTAAAGCTACTGTGGCGAGCAAGCTTGCTTGCGCTGGGGAGCGAAGCGCCCCCAAGAAAAGCCGACTCCAGCTGCGCTGTCGAGCGGGAGCAAGCTCCCTCGCCACGGAAAGATGGCTCCTGCAAGGTTTGCCTGGGCCTTTAGTGCGCAGTCACCCGCTGGCGCATCGCCGAGTTGCTCGGTGACAACGCCAGCGCCAACTGCGTGCGGTTGTGCATATGGGTCAGGCGCAGCACCTGGGACACGTACAGCTTCACCGTGTTCTCGGTAATCCCCAATTCACAGGCAATCTGGTAGTTGGTCTGGCCCTTGCCCACCAGGCGAGCCACATCCAGCTGGCGCGGTGACAGCTGATTGAAAATCGCCGGGATCTCCAACGACCCGGCTTCATCGGCCGATGGGTCCCCGTCATGGTCCTGGAGCGTCGGGTTGCGACGCACTTTGTCCAAGTCCATATACAAGTCGTTGATCGATTCGGACAGGTACTGCAACTTCTGGTTGAGCGTGCCCAGCTGCAGGTCTTTTTGCCGTTCCTCCAACGCCGCTTCCTGGCGCTTGAGGCCTTCGAGCAATTCATCGAGGTTGATCGGCTTCTGGTAGTAATCGGCGATGCCCGCACGCAGGGCTTTGATCACATCCTGTTTGTCGGCACGACCGGTGAGCATGATCGCTTCGAACGCACGATGTTTGCCGGCGATCCGTTGCAGCGCCTGGACCAGTTCGATGCCGTCCATGTCCGGCATATGCAGGTCACACAGCACTAAACCAATCTGAAGGTCTTCGCCAAAACGCTGGACCGCTTGCTGGCTGGACTCGCACGGGACACAACGGTACCCGCTGCTTTCAAGAAATTCACAGAGTTCCTCCACGATCAATGGTTGATCGTCGACAACGAGCACTTTTACTGCAGACGTAAGCTTGTTCACGCGCTACTCCATGCCTGGCAAGCCAAATGATGACCTATCCTTTCTGACGAAAACTCCTACACAACTACTCATTAAACGTAGACGTACTTTCCGACTATGTACATAGCATTAATCAACTCGTGCGACTGATGGATCCAAAACCAGCTGCCGGCAAAACCTGTCAAAACGAAGGGCGCAAAGGGCTGTTTTGTTGACGCTTGCCCTGCCCGCTCAACGCGATTTGAGCTAAGCCATTGATGCATAAGTGTCCAGGCCACCATGACGATGCCGGCACCGATCAACGCCCCCAACAGGTAGTCGATATTGGAGGCCAGCCCCAAGGCGGCTAGCAACTTCACATCCCCCGCGCCAAAGCGGCCCAACGCATAGCCCGGCAAGGTCAGTACCAGTGCCAAAGCCAAGGCCAGGCCGCCCTCGCTGCGGGGCGCGCCCAGCCAGGTCGACCCCGTCCACAGCAGGTAGATCAACGCCAGCAGGCCTACGCCCAGGGTCAGCGTATTGGAAATTTGGCGCTGGCGAATATCCTGCACAGCACATACGCCCAACCACAGCACAATCACTAGCGTCTGGATCACGTAAAAAACATCCCTTTTGGCTGAATGATTCTATGCTGATATCAAGTACTCGACTCAGGGTAGACGCAGTCATGAAATCGAGCCTCCCGAGAAAGCAAAAAGGCGCTGCGGCGATCGAGTTTGCCTTGGTCTTCGTGATTTTCTTTGCAGTGTTCTACGGCATGCTCAGCTACAGCTTGCCGCTGCTGTTGATGCAGTCATTTCACCAAGCGGCAGCCGAAGGGGTACGCCGCAGTGTGTCCCTGGACCCCAGCACCGCAGGCTATTCGGCCCTGGTGGTGCAACGCGCCAAGGATGCCGCCCAGGCCCAATTGAACTGGATCCCCGGCTCATTGAAATTCTTGCCCGGCTATATCACCGCCACCTACACCAATAATTTGCTGACAGTGAAGATCACCTACCCCTCGGCCAATATCAAAGCGGTCTTGCCGGCCCTGGTATTGCCCGGGGTGGGCACCGTACCCAACCTGCCCACCAACCTCACTGCTACCTCGAGCCTTCAGTTTTGACGACGGGGGATAAATTGTTCGCACGCCTGCGCGGGCGCACCAGCGCCCTGGCCTTGGACGCGCCAGCAGCACCCGCGTCGGGCCTGCAAGTGCAACTGGACAACCTGGGTGGAGTGCTGAACATCTCGGGCACCTTGAAGCCTTTACTTGCCCAGCATCTTGCCAACGCGCCCAACCCCCCCTTGCAGACCTTGCTGTGTGCCGACAGCGCGCGGAGTGTCGAGGGCACGCCGCAGGAGTGGCAACGACACGGCCTGGACCTCGACTTCCAGGGCGCTGCTGGCCAGGTCCTGCATACCCGCGGCTGGATCGAGCCGGAGGGCGACGGCTGGGCCCTGCACCTGCTGGACATCACTGACCTGCTGGCCGACCGAGTACGGGTGCAGCAACGCGAACAGAACCACCAACTCGCCGCCCTGATGAGCGAACAGCTGCGCGTGTGCAGCCCCAACCGCCTGCCCGAGGTGTTCAGCGAACACCTGCGCAGCGTGGCCCAGCGTTGGCGCATCCCCTGCGTCGCCATGGCACTGCTCGACGAAGATGATCAAGGCTGGCGCATCTACAGTCACTACGCCGCTCACGACGCCCCGGCCTTGTGGCAGACCGGGCAACACCTGGGCACCAGCCTGGACAGCATCAACGGCAACACACCACTTAGCCTGGACATTGCCCAGGGGCGCAGCGACAACCCGCGCCTGCACAGTGTATTTGGCAATGCCGACGGCTTCCTGGTGCCGTACCGCGACAGCCATGGCGCCGCCGCGTGGCTGCTGTGTGGCTTCTATAACGGCCAGGCACACCACACCGGCGAGCGTGACTGGCTGAACCTGTGCGCAGCACTCGCCGCGCCGCTGCTGGGCCGTCTGCGCGAACAGCGTCACCACCAGCAACTGGAACGGGTAGAAGCCCTGCAAGGCCTGCTCGGCACTGGCTGGTGGGAACTGTTGCCCGCTACCCAGGAAATCCAACTGGCGCCACAATTGCTGCGCAACCTGAGCCTGGACGACGGCCCCACCCGCCAACCCCTCGGTACCTGGCTCGAGCTCATCCACCCCGCCGACCGTCAGGCCCTCGACAGCCGCCTGCAAGACCTGCAAGCCCTGGGCAAGCCACTGCTGACCAACGTGCGCCTGCAACGCACCGAGTCCGAGCAGTCGCCCCTGTGGTACCGCATACAAGGCCAAGTGCTGGGAGCCGGCAATGAACGGCGCTGGGTCGGCTTCATGCTCGACATCAGCGACATTCAGAACCAGCAACTGCAAGCCGCCGCCGCCCATGCGCGCCTGGACAACCTGATCGCCAGCTCACCGGCCGTCATCTATGTGCAGCGCTACGTCAACGGCGCGCTGCACCCAGCGTTTTTCAGCGCCAGCCTGTTGCCGCTGCTGGGCTGGACCTTGGCCGATTGCAACCACGACACCCTGGCGGCGCTGATCCACCCCGACGACCGAGAACACTACTTCGAACGCACCCGCCAGCTGCTGCGCGAAGGCAACGTGCGCAGCCGCTACCGCCTGCGCGACAAGCAAGGCAACTACCACTGGCTGCTCGACGAAGCCAAGCTTTTGCGCGACGACCTCGGCTTGCCGGTAGAAGCCGTGGGCCTTTGGCTGGACGTCACCGAGGCGACCCTGGCCGCCGAGCAGGTGCGCCAAAGTGAAGAGCGCTACCGCATCCTGGTGGAAGACTCGCCAGCGATGATCTGTCGCTACCGTCCCGACCTGATCCTCACCTTCGGCAACACGCCGCTGGCCAATTACCTGGAATGCCGGCCCGACCAATTGCCAGGCATCGACTTGGGCCAGTGGCTGTCGGATGAACAGCGCGCCGCCTTTATGCAACGCATTCAGCAACTGACCCCGGAATTCCCGGTGAGCACCGCGGAAATCAGCCTGCAACTGCCGGGGCGCGAACATGCCTGGTGGGTGTGGTCGGACCGTGGCGTCTTCGATGAACAAGGCGCTCTGATCGAAGTGCAGGCCGTGGGCCGCGACAACACCGAAGTACGCCGCTCCCAGCAGCAACTGACCCAAAGCGCGAAAATGGCCACCCTCGGCGAAATGGCCACCGGCCTGGCCCATGAGATCAACCAGCCGCTGAACGTGATGCACATGGCCATCACCAATGTGCTCAAGCGCCTGGGCAATGGCGATGTGCAAATCGACTACCTCACGGAAAAACTGCAGCGTATCGACGCCCAGGTGCAACGCGCGGCACGGGTGGTCGACCATATGCGCGTGTTCGGCCGCCGCTCGGAAATCGAGCAGCAACCGTTCGACCCCGCGCAGGCGCTGGAGGGCACCCTGTCCCTGCTCAGCGAAGGCCTGCGCGGCAAAGGTGTAGACGTGTGCATCAGCCCTGCGGACTTCTCGGTGCAGGTCAAAGGCTATGTCGACCAGCTGGAACAGGTGCTGATCAACCTGATGGTCAATGCCCGCGACGCATTACTCAGCCGGCGAGAAAAAGACCCTGCCCTGCGCCCCTGGATTGCCCTGCACAGCGAGCACGACAGCCGCCATGTGCGTATCTGGGTCGAAGACAACGCCGGCGGGATCGACCCGCGCCTGTTGGAGCGGATTTTCGAACCGTTCTTTACCACCAAGCCAATCGGCGTCGGCACCGGATTGGGGCTCTCGGTGAGCTATGGGATTGTGGAAAACATGGGTGGGCGCCTGAGCGTCACCAACGGCGAGGCCGGCGCGAAATTCTGCGTCGAGTTACCCATCGCGCAAAACTCAATCAGCTAACCACGATGCGAAGCGAGCCGCTCTTGCTCTTGCTCTGCTTTTGATCTTAGGCGCCCCGTCAAACCACGCTGGCCGGAATTCGACAGGGATTTGGGGGGTAAACCGGCAGGGATGCCGGTTTAGCCGCCCCGCGCCATGGATGGCGCGTGGCGGCGGCCCCCCAAATCACTGGCGGATTGCGGGCACACCGAGCCTAGGCGAGGTGCCGAGTGGTGGGGCAAGAGCCTTTTGCTTACTTTTGGGCTCTTTTCAAAAGTGAGCCGCTGTAAAAGCGGAACCCTAAGTGGCCGTTACCGCAGGAATGGATATGTACTCGGTATACCTGTGTCGGCTGTCAGGCCGCCATCGCAGGCAAGCCAGCTCCCACATTTGGAACGCGGGGTGTCAGCCAGATAGGCGTCGGCTGTCAGGCCGCCATCCCAGACAAGCCCCCACATTTGGAACGCGGCGCGTCAGATATACCAACAGGCTAAATCACCAGATAAGCCCGGCCCATATGGCAAGAGAGATTGGCACCGACTTCGGCGTTACCCAGGTTGATGCCCAAGGCGCTGAGTAAAGTGTTGACGACGGGGTCGAGAATCGGCGACAGCACGTTCTGGATCAACCCCACCACCGCCGTAGTGATAGTCGCCAACAGCCCGGCGACCCCAGCCAACGCACCATTGGAGACACTCCCGCTGGGTGGTGCGTAAGTCACCTGCAAGCCATTAAGGGTCGCCGCCAGGCTGCCGACGATATTGGCGGTGCCCGGCGCGAACTTGTAGGTGGGCGGCGCATTCATCTCGGCCACCGGCGCAAACACCATCGTGCTGGTTTGCGCGGCAATGGTGGAGTTGGCTTTCAACAGCAAACCACCCCCCACATTGGGTGTACGGTTGGGGCTGCACAGCAGCGTCAGGACCACACAGTAGCGCTGGCCAAAATCGATCAGCCTGACCGGCTGCACATCGACTGCTGCGGAGGAAGAAAAAGCCGCCACCGGATCCACCGTACCGACCGCCAGGGTCGCCAGGGACGTAGTGGTTTTCACCGTCAAGGATTTGGAGGCCGGCGAGTCGCAATTGAAATCCGTGACATTGGTTTGCGCACTGCCGGCTTCGATGTAAATGGCCAGCGATGTGGTGACATCGACGTCAGCCACATTACAGGCCACCAGGCACAACACACCGCCAACCACCGCCGGCAGGTTGAGGTTCAACAAGCCCTTGACCACCTGGGACACCGGCGTGCCCAGGCCCGTCAATATGGACGCCACGCCAGAGACCGCCTTGATGATCGGCGCCTGCACGGTCACCAACGTGCGCACTTGCGCGGTGCGTACAAAAATCTGATCGGTCGGCGGGGTATTCTGCAAGCCCTTCTTGGCCAACACAGGATTGCCAATGGCCGACAGCTGCGGCGGTTCGATGACCTTGGTCTGGATCGACACATTGCCCACCAGCGGAATCGCGACCTGCGCCGCCGCACTCACCGCATTCTTGCTGCTGGACAACTGCGCCACCGCTTCCAACAGTTGAAACAATTGCACGTTGCTATTCAGCGCCGCCGTCGGCGTGCCGGTGGCGATGTCGATCAGGTCACCCACGGTCAACAGCTTGCTGTTGGGCGCAATGGCTTGAATCGAAATCACGTCATTGACGACCGCTGTGACCGCCGCACCGTTTTTCTGCAAAACCTTCACAGCAGCGTCGATCAGTTGAGTAGCCGAGACTGCGGTACTGAGCAAGGCATCGTAGTCACCGGCCTTCACGTTCAGGTTAATCGCCAGTTGGTCCAAATAACTGAGCAGGTTGACGTTGGTCTGCAGCAAGCCGTTCCAACCCGCCGCCGTGAGCGAAAGGTTGCCGCCGAGCAGGTTGCCGATGACCAGGTTGAGCAGCGGGGATTTGCCTGAATCGACGCTGGCCAGGCTGCTGCGGATCGACAGCTGCGCCACGGGCGGTGGTGTCGCCGCGACGGCGGTGGCGCTCAAGTTGATTTGCGGGGTAATCGGCGCACCACTGAACAGGTTCCACAGCCCATTGGCAACGCTGGTCATCACAGTGCGGGAAGCCACCACGCGGATAGCGTCGCTCTTGGTGGCATCAGCGGTAAACACACGGGTGTTCAGAGCATTGGTCGCCAGGGTGCCGCATGTCACCGCCAGGGTGCTGCCATTACCGACCACAAAACCGTTGCGCGCCGCATTTTGCGTGGCATAGGCGTTTGCGGTGGTGTTGGTACCGCATTGGCCACCGAGACTGGCTGCCTCCAACGCCGAGGTATCGGCGACGGATTGCAGCTTGCGCTTTTCCAAATACAAGCGCCCGCTGTCGACCGCCAGCAACGTAAACACCAAGGCCAAGGCCAAAGTGCCTGCCGCCATCAAGCCAATTGCACCACGCTGTCTGGAGCCGAATCGGGGAGACATCGAAGCACTCCTGCGCTAACTCTCCGTTGCACTGGAGTGTAGACAAGGCTTCGGCAGGTTGCTGGCAACTCGCCACATTGGCGACTGGCGGAGATGCCCTGAATGTCGGCCCCCTAATACAACTCAGCTAAGCGAACGCTATGCTCAAAACACTGAAGATCAAATGTGGGAGCTGGCTTGCCTGCGAAAGCGGCAGTGCAGTCACTGAAGCAGTGACTGACACACCGCTTTCGCGAGAAAGCCTGCTCCCACAGGGGGTACGGGGGGATCAGCGCGGGGGGTAGTTGGAAAGGATCTTGGTCACGGTGCTGCGGATGGCTTTGTTGCGTTCCTTGGGGTTCGGCGTGCTGGCCATCATCTGTTCGTCGCTGCCGCGCCACACCAGCTTGCCGTCCTTGCCGTCGAGCAGGTCGATCTGGATGGTCGCGACCTTGTAGGTGATATTGCGGGTTTCGTTGTACATCGGCGCGCCCCAGTAACCATTCCACGGGCCGCCCCAGGCACCGCCATAGTTGGTGGTGACTTGCTGCTGGCGGTCTTCGACGATCAGGTAGGCCTGTACATTCAGGTCAGCCTTGGTGCCCGCCGCCGCAGGACGCAAACCGCGCTGATCCAGCTGTTCGCCCACGGCCTGGCGGATGCGTTGCTCGGTGAGGTCGCTCTTGATCCTCGGGTCATCGGGACGGTACTGCAACGCTGGGTCTTTCCAGGCCCAATTGCGGTAGGCGCCGAAGTCTCGGCTGGCGTCGAAATCGTGGTTGACCTGGTTGCTCTGGCAACCGCCCAGCAACATGACAACAGCAAGCGCAGCGATGCGACGAAGCATGGTGTTCTCCAAAAACAACGTGGGCATGTAATGAGAATAGCTGCTAACTGGGCGGATAGGCAGCCATTGCCTTCTGCATCGCCTTGCGCAAGCTATCGGCGCGTTCGCTCAGGCTGCCCTGGCTAGTGGTTTCGGCGCTGGTGCTCCACACCGGCTGGCGGGTGCGCGCATCGAACAGGCTGATACGCGCCACGGCCACTGTCACTTCATAGGTGCGCACCACGGGCACGCTGTTGTACATGCCGTAACCGTTGCCATAGCGGTTATAGCCGCCGTAGCCGTAACCATAATCGTCCTGGACCTGGCGCAGGCGTTTTTCCAGGCGTACATCGGCGCTCACAAGCAGGTCGGGCGCACGCTTGTCATGCAAGGGGCGCAAGCCGCGCTGATCGAGGGCGCCGCTGACCGCCTCGGCAATCTGCGCCGAATCGGCCCAGGCCGTGCCCGCCGGCAACTGACCGTTGAGCCAACCCCAGCTGCGGTAGGCACCATAGTCGCGCACCGGCGCGGGGTAGGCGCTGGCATCAAAGGTAGTGGCCGCCTGGGCGGGCGCCGGCGGCATCGGTGCCGAACTGGCCACGTAAGGATTGGGGCTCGAGCAGGCCCCAAGGCCTAGAGACAACAGGATTAAAACGAGACGACGCATGTCGACCTCCCACGCTGGGCCGCTTAAACCGGGCGGCAGATCCAGTGCAAATATCGCCCAAGCCCGGCAAAGCTTGGGTGACGACGGTGAGCGAGCTCCATCTCCAACAAGTCCTGCAGGTTGGCGCGAGCCTGGAATTCCACCGGCATATAGTCGTGGAACACCCGCACGCCACTTTGGCTTTCGACCTGCCACAGCCCTTCGAGTTGCGCCGCCAACTCCCGTGGGTCCAGGGGTTGCTGCGGCGTCAGGCTCTGCTTTTCGCCGGCCATGTCGTTCTTGCGCATTTTGCGGAAGTGGCCTTTGAGCAGATTGCGGTAGATCAACGCATCACGGTTGTAGAACGCCAGGGACAACCAGCCACCCGGCAGCGTCAGTTGGTGCAGTACCGGCAGGATAGCGTGGGGCTCGGCCAACCACTCCAGCACGGCATGACACAGCACCAGATCGTAGGGCTCGGTGAGTTGGCCGAGCAAGTCCTGCCACGGTGCATGAATAAAGGTCGCGCTTTGGCCCGCGTCGGCGAAGCGCTGGCGCGCACCTTCAAGCATCGGCGCAGCGGGTTCGGCCAAGGTTACCTCGTGGCCCTGCTCGGCCAGCCACAGCGACATGTGCCCCAGGCCTGCGCCGATATCCAGCACGCGCAATGGGCGTTGCGGCAAGGTTTCTACCAGGTCGGCCTGGAGCACCGCCAAGCGAATCGCGCCCTTGGCGCCGCCGTAGATCTTCTCGGCAAAGCGCGTGGCCAACTGGTCGAAATGACGATCACTCATGGGCAAACCGCCGTTCGCTATCGGCCAGCTTGGCGCGCACCACTTCGTTCATATCCAGCCCCAGCTCACTGCACAGCAACAGCAGGTACAGGACAATATCGCCGACCTCCTGGCCCGCATGGGCGAGTTTATCGGCGGGCAGTTGGCGGGATTGGTCTTCGGTGAGCCATTGGAAGATTTCCACCAGCTCGGCCATTTCCACGCTGGCAGCCATGGCCAGGTTTTTCGGGCTGTGGAACTGCTTCCAGTCGTTGGTATCGCGGATGCGGTGCAGGCGTTCGGTGAGGTGTTCGAGGTTCATGCGGGGGCTCCTGAATGGGTATAGCTTACCCGATCATTCCCACGCTCCGCGTGGGAATGCTTCCAGTGACGCTCCGCGTCGCCTGCGCGGATGACGGGACGCGGAGCGTCCCAGGCGGCGTTACCACGCAGAGCGTGGGAACGATCAGCAGAGCGTGGGAGCGATCAGCAGAGCGTGGGAACGATCAGTCGACAACGCTGAACTCGAGCCTGGCGGTTTGACCGGCTTCATCCAATACGCTGAGCTGATAGCGGCCCAGCCGTTCAAAACTGGCATTGATGCTGTCCTGGTTCGCGCTGTCGCCCAACGGCGCACCGTTGAGAAACCACCAACGCCGGCCACTGCCGCCCAGGGCGGAGATGTTCAGGCGCAAGGCTTGTTGACTGGCAGCGGGCAGGCGCAGTTGGTCGCCTTCGCGTACGCCCACGATGGACAACGGCGATGAAGCGGCCAGCGCCGGCGGAGGGCAATCCGGGTCAGGCGCAGGAATGCGCGCTTCCCGGCGTTCAATCCTTGGCAACCAGGGCTCCAGCGGCGCCGGCCACAGCGCGATGTTTTTGGGGGTTGCGCCAGGGCAATGGGCATCGACCCTCAAACCCTTGGGGTTAACCCAGATGCTTTCCATCAAGCCCACGCTCAAGGGTTGATCCAATGCCTGCAAGGTCGGCGGCGTGGTGTTGTCCAGGGTCCAGGCAAAACGCTGGCGGCGGCAATTGGGGTCGCTGCGGCTCATGGGCTGGCCCAGCGGCCAACAAATCGCTGCCACGCCGATATTGGCAGGCACCGGTTTGACTGGCGCACTGATGCCGCGCTGGCTGTCGCGGTTGGTCAGCACGTCATGCACCTGCAACATCAACGGTGCTGCCGACGCCAGGCCGAACTGCCCCGGTACCGGCGTGCCATCGGGCCGGCCGATCCATACGCCAATCAGGTAACGCGGGCCCACGCCAATCGCCCAGGCATCGCGAAAGCCATAACTGGTGCCGGTTTTCCATGCCAGCACCGGCCGTTGGACCAGCTCGGCACGCGGGTCGCGGTCGGGCCGCGCTTGGCCGCTGAGGATGCGCCGCACAATCCATGCGGCGCCGGGCGACAGCAACGGCCGCTCCCTGAGCGTATCGTCCGGCTGTAACCGCAGGCTGGCGCTCTTGCCATCGCGGGCCAGGGCGCTGTAACCACTCACCAGATCTTCCAGACGACTGCCCGCACCGCCGAGGATCAGCGCCAGGTTCGGCTCGGCCAATGCCGGCAACGCCAACGGCATGCCACCGATGCGCATCTGCGCGGCAAAGCGCTTGGGCCCATAGGCTTCCAGCAGCTGCACCGCCGGCAGGTTCAACGAACTGGACAACGCGGTGCTCGCCGGTACCGCCCCGGTAAAGCCCATGGAAAAGTTGCCAGGGCGGTAATCGCCATAGCGCCGAGGCACGTCCTGCAACAGCGATTCGGAGTGAATCAGGCCGTCATCCAACGCCATCCCGTAGAGAAAAGGCTTCAAGGTGGAACCGGGCGAACGCAGCGCGCTGATCATGTCCACATGACCAAAGCGTTTGGTGTCGTTGATATCCACCGACCCCAGGTAAGCGCGCACCGCCATGCTTTCTTCTTCCACCACCAGGATGGCTGCCGAGGTGTGCTCCGGCAGGCGTGCGCGCCAGCCCAACAGCAGGTCTTCGAGACGGCGTTGCAAGGTGGCATCCAGCGTGGTGCGAATCAGTGGCGGGCTGTCGGGGCGATTCAGGCGACGTGCGAGCAAGGGCGCCAGGCTCGGTTCCAGGCGTGGGGCGAGCAACAGGGGTTCTTCCAAGGCTTCATCCACCGCCGACTGCGGCCATACCTGAAACTCGGCCAGGCGGCGCAGCACTTTGTCCCGGGCCTGCTGGGCGCGCTGCGGATGACGGTCCGGGCGCAAACGACTCGGCGCCTGGGGCAATACCGCGAGCAACGCGGCTTCGGCGTGAGTCAGTTGTGATGGCGACTTGCCCAGGTACGCCCAACTCGCTGCCGCCACGCCCTGCAGCGTACCGCCGAAGGGCGCGCGATTCAGGTACAGGTTGAGGATTTCGTCCTTGGACAGGTGCCACTCCAACTGCGCGGTACGCCACAGCTGGCGTAACTTGCCGTGCAGGGTGCGTGAGTGTGGGTCGAGCAGGCGCGCAACCTGCATCGACAAGGTGCTGCCGCCGGACACCACTCGCGCGCCGCTCAGGTTTTGCCAGGTCGCACGCACCAGCGCCAACGGGTTTACGCCGGGGTGTTGGTAGAACCAACGGTCTTCATAGGTGAGCAGCGCGTCGAGATAATACGGCGACACTTCGCGGGTCTGTACCGGGTAGCGCCATACGCCATTGGCATCGGCAAATCGCCACAGCGGCGTGCCATCTTCGGCCAGCACCACCCGCGCCAGGTCGTCCTGGGGCAGGGGCAAGGGCCAGATGCGATCGGCGCCCCACAGCAGCGCTATTACTAACGCCACACAACCCAAAGCCCAGCGCAATAACTGTGGGAGCGGACTTGCTCGCGAAAGCGGTGGGTCAGTTGGCAGAGATGTCACAGGCACGCCGCCTTCGCGAGCAAGCCCGCTCCCACATTGGGCCGCGTACATCCGCAGGTGATTAAACTAAAACTCAAACGGGCAAACCTCTATGCTTGCAGGGAACTCGCCTGCGTTATCGACAACCAAAGGCACAGTTACGCCCACCTTCTCATCAGGACACGCACATGCAGGTAGAAAGCTTTTTCGAATGGTTGGGCCAGGCGCTCGGTTCCGTCATCCGTTTTATCGTCGACGGGCTCAGCGGTTTGTTCGGGGCCTTGACCCACGCCGGCGGCAACTTTATCGACGGCCTGTCACGCACCTTGGGCATGGACACCTCGATCATCAGCATCATCACTCTGATCGTCGGGTTGCTCTTCCTGTACTCGGCGGTACGCGCCTTTATGCGGGCCTCGATTATCGTGGGGATCATCTGGCTGATGCTGGGGCTTTGGTTGCTGAGCTGGGTCGTACACTGATATTTCGATCCTCTCCTGTAGGAGCGAGCTTGCTCGCGAAAAACTCAAAGGCGCCGCGTTGATTCAGGAAACACGCGTTCTCGTTGACGTTTTTCGCGAGCAAGCTCGCTCCTACAGTGTCTTTCAGCGGCCCTTGATTACCATATCCACTGGCGTCTCGCCCACCGCCTGCCAGTTCGGCCGATACATCGACTCTACCTGCGGCGGCGGCACGCGGTAGGTTCCCGGTGTCACCGCACGCGCCAGGTACAACAAGTGCGTGGTGCCATAGCCATCCAGATTCATGGCCGCCACATAGCGATCATCCCTGAACTCCTGATGCTTGAGCGATGCGTTCTGCATCGACTCGCGCCACTCCTTCACCTGGCTACTGGCGTTCTCCAGGCTCGCTGCGCTTTGTGCCAGGTTCTGGTTTTCCAGTTCCAGGCCGGCGGGCAGCAAGTCCACCACCAAGGCATCCGGCACGCGTTGCTTGGCACTGACGGCCAGGTGCACCAGCACCAGGTCGCCGCTGTTGAGGCTGCGCAAATTCAACGGCTGGCCATTCATGCCCAGGTATTCGCGGCGAATACTCAGGTTCTCGCCACCCGGGGCAGGCGGCACTTGTGGGTAACCCGAGATTGTCAGTTGCTGGTAGACCGGTACATCGCTTTGATTGGTCAGGCTCAAATTGCCGGAAAGCAGCTTGCCTTCCAGGTTGAGCGTCGACTGCTGGTTATTCAGCTCATGCTCCCCGTCGCTGCCATCCAACAGCACCTTCCACGCCGATTCGGGCTGGGCGAAACCCAGCCGCCCGGCCAGGAACAGCGAGTTGCGCTCCTGGGTCGACAGATAGGGGCTGGCCGCCAACTGGTCCGACAAGGTAAACAGGCGCTCTTCACGCTTGCCCTTGGCCAAGTCATTTTCCTCCAGCAACGCCAGAATCATCGCCTGATCGCGCAACGGGCTGCCGTAGTCGGCCAGCCACTCCTTGGCACTGCGCTGCGCCGCCAAACCGGCAAGCAAGGCTTGATCGGCACGCGGCTGGTCGCCCATTTTCTGCAGGGCGATGGCCAACTGCACCAACGGCAAGCCGGAGCGTGCGTCGCTGCGCCGTTCGAACAGACTGCGCAACGCACCCAACGGCGCCTGCTGACTGCGCGCCAGCACCATACCGGCGTAGGCCTGTACGGCAAACCGGGTGTGTTCGGCGTTGTCGCTGTAATCCACCTCGATCAGGTTACGTTCCTGCACATACCGCAACAGGCGCTCGCTGGCCTTCTTCAAGGCTTCAGGCGGTACTGCAAAACCCTGGTCGCGGGCGCGCAGCAGGAAGTCGGTGACATACGCAGTCAGCCAATATTCTTCCTCGCCATCAGCGCCCCACAAACCGAAGCTGCCGTTGTAGCGCTGCATGCCCAGCAGGCGCTCGATGCCCAACTCGATCTTGCGCTTGCGCTCGGCATCCGGCTCGCCCTTGATGCTCAGGCGCTTGAGCAGCGCATCGTCGGCATACAGCGACGGGTACAAGCCACTGGCGGTTTGTTCCAGGCAGCCATAGGGGTACGCCTTGAGCGCACTGATCTGCGCGCCCAGGTTCAACGGCGGCCGGCTCGACAGGCTCAACAGCGCCTCACGCCCCGAGGCATCGAACTGATCCAGTGCGCCCGCCGGTAAGCTCCACGGCTGATCCTTGATCACGGCGCGGTAATGCTTGAGCAAGGCCGGGTACGCCGGGCGCACGCCTAAGGTCCACTCACGGCTGAACGGCGGCAGGTTTTCCCCCGGCAGGTCCAGGCCATTGACCGTAACCTTGACCTTGCCCTGACCGAAACCGCCCCAGGCTTGTACCGGAATACGCAGGGTGGTGCGCTGGCCTTGCTTGAGTTCAACCGATTGCGCGTCGCTGTTGACCAGTTCCAACGGCCCTTGCGTCGTTAATTGCACATCGAGTTTCTGCGCCTTGCCCGACAGGTTTGAGAGGTCCAGGGCCAGGGTGGTCTGGTCGCCTCCTGCCAGGAAGCGCGGCGCCGACAACTCGGCAATCAGCGGGGCGGCAATCACCGTCTTGCCTTCCGCCATACCGTAGCGATCATCGCTCCAGGCTTGGGCCATCAGGCGCAGTTCGCCGTTGAAGTCGGGGATATTGACGCTGACTTCGCCCTCGCCTTTGTCGTTCAGCGTCACCGGGGCGCTTTGCAGGGCGACGATGGTTACGCTGGTGTCCGGGCGTTTGCCGCCTTTGGCCAACGCCGCGTCGCCACCAAATGCCAGACTGGCCAGGCGCCCTTGGCCGGCTTCAATCAACTGGCCGTAGATGTCGAATTGGTCGACGCCATAGGCTTTGCGGCCAAACAGGCTGGCGTACGGATCGGGCGTTGGAAATTCGGTGATATTGAGGATGCCCACGTCCACTGCCGCAAGCAGTACGTGCACCTTTTGAGGCACACTGCCATCGGCGTTTTTGGCGGCGATCTTTACCGTCAGCGGTTGTTTGGGGCGCATTTTTTCAGGTGCAGTGAGGGTCAGGCCGAGTTTGCGCTGGGTGCGATCCAGCGGCAGGTGCAGCAAGCCCACGGCGCGTTTAGGCGTGATATTGGCTTTGCGCTCGCCGGGACGAATCACCAGGGCGCTCACATACAGATCGTGGCGCGACCATTTAGGGTCGAGCTTCACCGCAAAGCTTTTGCCTTCGGCCGGCACGTCGATTTCCTGCCACCACAGCGGGCCTTCGGCAGACTCCACCAACAGGTAGCCTTTACCGGCAGCCGGTGGCGTGACGGTGACGTTGGCGGTGTCGCCATCGCCATAGGCGGGTTTGTCCAACGCTAGCTTGACCTGGTCGGGGCGCACGGCGCCGCCTTCGGTGTTGTCCTGGGCCTGGTAGCCGGCCCAGAAACGCAGGCTGCTGACCAGCCCGGTCTGCGGGTCTTCGACCTCCACGCGGTAAGGGCCCCACTCCACCTGGAAGCTGACCTTGGCGGTGTCGCCCGCCTTGATGTTCAGGCTCTGCTCATCGAGGTTGAGGAATTTCTCGTTGAAGTGGTAGCTCCAGCCGTCATTCTCCGAGTAGTTCCAGTAGTAGTCGCGGCGCTCACGCACCAGGCGCACCTTGAGGTCTTGCGCGGCCAGTTTCTGACCGTCCTGGTTGGCCACCAGCACTTCGAATTCCACCGGGCCATCGCCGTTGGTTTCCTTGCCGTCAAACAGGCCACGCAGGCCCGGCAATTGCTCGGCCGGCCAGATCGGCTGCACCAGGCGCCGGGTGATCGGCCGACCGCCGGACTCCTGCAGGCTGGCTTGCACAATCAGTTGCAACGGCGACTTGGCCTCGGCCCACTTGCTTTCCAGGGTCAGCGCTTGCTCGCCATTGGCGTCGAGTACGCTTTCGTCCAGTTCGAAATCCTGGCTCAGCTCTTCTTCAGTGACGGAACCGAACTGGTAGCCCGGCAGGGATTTGACCGCCTCGCGCAGTGGCCGCACGTACACCTGGCCACTGACGCGGTTACCGGAGGCGGGCGCGCCGTAGAGGTAACGACCGTTGACCTGGATGACCGGGTTATCCGCCGGGCTCAACGCCGTGTCACTGCCCTTGAGTTCCAGCGCCAGGCGTTCGGGCAGGAAGTCTTCGACGAGAAATTCATAGAGTTGCGGCTTGCCGTCACCGAGGTCGAACACCAACTGCCAGCGCCCGGTCGGCGCCTCGCCAGCCAGCTGCAACGGGTATTGATACAGGCCCGACGCGTCGGCCTCCCACACGAACTTGCGACTCACCTGTTCATCCGGGCGCCGCACTTCGACGCTCACCGGCTGAGGCTTCACCGCCTTGCCATCCTTGTCACGCAACAGCGCGTTGAGCAGCACGGTTTCGCCGGGGCGATACAAATCACGCGGGCCGAACACAAAGAACTGCAACGGGTGGGACGGTTGCCCGCCGATATCGAACTCCGCCAAATCCAGCGCGGCGCTGTCCAGGCGCAGCAGGCTGGTTTGCTCGCCCTGCTTGGCCAGTAACACCTGGGCTTTTTTCGGCAGCGGCAACTCGGCGTGGCCACCGTCTTCGGTCTTGCCCTGGCCGAGCACGCGGCCTTCGGCATCGAGGATTTCCAGTTCGACGCCGTTGAGTGCCTTGCCGCCTTCCAGGGCCTGGGTAAACACATCCAGGCGATTGGCGTAGCGGTGCACCGACAGGCCGATATCACTCAAGGTGAACAGGGTGGCCGGTTGCGAATAGTTGTAGGTGCCCGAAGCGCGCATCACCGCGAGGTACACGCCCGGCTGCTGCAACTGCTTGAGGCCGGCAATCGGTAGCAACAGGGTTTCGCGGGTATTGCGCGCCGGGTTCAGGTCGAAACGCCCGCCGTACACCAGTTCGGCCATTGGCAGCAGTTCACGGGACTCATAGCTTTGCAGGCTGGTATTACGCCCCCACTGCGCCAGGAACGACGGCAGGGATTCGGGTTTGATCCGAAAGAATTCCACGTCGATCTTGTCGACATTCAACGCGATCACCGGCAGGCCCTCGGCCAGGCGCGTCGGCAACAGGGTGCCACGGCTGGCGAAGCCGACGGTGGCTTGCAGGTCGCGGGTTTCCAGGCGGGCGCTGTATTCGGCGGCGAGGGTGTTGCCGTTGACCGCCTTCACCCCTGCGTCCACGGTCAGCACCAGTTTGCGCTGCGGTTCAAGGTGGCGCAGGCGCAATTCCATCAGGTTATCGGACAGTTCCCAGGCGCCATCGACCTTGCCAGACTTGCTGTCTACCAGGTGCAGCTTGTCGGCGAATTTCTGATCGGGGTCCAGCGGAATGGAAAAACTCACCGACAGCGTGCTGGCCCCATCCAACTGCACCTCGGACACATCCACCACGCTCAGCTCACGCCCGGCATAGCGTTGCTTCAACGCTGCCACGTCCACCGCCGCTTTCACCGGCTTCGGCGCTGCCGCCACGGTGGGCGCAGGCGGTGCAGCGGGTTTATCGGAAGAATCGCAAGCGCTCAGCAGGGCCAGCGCGCAGGCCAGGAACAGTCCTTTGTTAAGCATGGGGCACTCATAGTCAGAGGGAACCGAGGGGTGAACTATATATCAGCGCCGACCAAGCCGCTGCGGCGCCGGTCACATTGACCGACGGAGGGGCGGTTGGTTCTAGGTAGGCATGAAGCCAAGCCAAATCCCACAGCCACTGGAGATCAAACTGTGGGAGCTGGCTTGCCTGCGATAGCGGTCTTTCAGCCGATATCTTCACTGGCTGACCCACTGCTATCGCAGGCAAGCCGCCTCCCACATTGGTTCTGCTGTGTGGCGGGTTGACGGTTACAATGCCACTCCACCAAGGAGCCTTCATGACCGCCCTGCTGACCGACTGGCGCCACCGCCCCACCCATCGCCGCGTCTGGGCCCTGGCCGCGCCGATGATCCTGTCGAATATCTCGGTGCCCTTGGTGGCCCTGGTGGACAGCATGGTCATCGGCCACCTGCCCCACGCCCACCAACTGGGCGCCGTGGCTGTCGGCGCCAGCCTGTATACCTTCCTCGCCTGGGCCATGGGTTTCCTGCGCATGGGCTCCACCGGCTTCGCCGCCCAGGCCGCCGGGCGTAACGATGGCGCGGCGTTGCGGCAGATCCTGTTGCAAGGCTTGTTGCTGGCGCTGGGCCTGGCGATGCTGCTGGGCACCGTGGGCATTCCGTTGAGCCATCTGGCCTTGGAGTGGATGCAGCCGTCATCTGAGCTCAATCAACTTACCCGCGAGTTTTTCCACACCCGCCTGTTCGGCCTGCCCGCCGCCCTCGCCAGTTATGCACTGGTCGGCTGGTTCCTCGGCACCCAGAATGCACGAGCGCCATTGGCGATTTTGCTGACCACCAACATGGTCAACATCGCGCTTAACCTATGGTTCGTCCTCGGGCTGGACTGGGGCGTGGTCGGCTCCGCCCGAGCCTCGGTGATCGCAGAGTGGACCGGCGCCCTGCTCGGCCTGGCGCTTACGCAAAAAGCCCTGCGCGCCTATCCTGGGCATATCGCTTGGGCCGCCTTGAAACTGTGGCAAAGCTGGCGCCCATTGCTGGCGGTCAACCGCGACATTTTTATCCGCAGCCTGGCGTTGCAGTCGGTGTTTTTCATGATCACGGTGCAAGGCGCAAGGCTGGGAAATGCCACAGTTGCAGCCAATGCCTTGCTGCTCAACGGGCTGTTACTGACGGCACATGCCCTGGATGGCCTGGCTCACGCGGTCGAGGCTCTGTGCGGCCACGCCATCGGCGCACGTGACCGGCAAGCGTTACGGCGGTCATTGGTGGTTGCCTGTGGTTGGTCGCTGATCGCCAGCGTGGGTTTCGCCCTACTGTTCACCTTCGGCGGCCATCTGTTCATCGCCATGCAAACCGATATCCCCAGCGTGCGCGAAACCGCCGATATCTACCTGCCCTACCTCGCGGTATTGCCGTTGATTGCGGTGTGGAGTTATTTGCTCGATGGGCTGTTTATCGGTGCAACGCGGGCGCGGGAAATGCGCGATGGGATGTTGCTGACGGTGATGCTGGTACTGCCGATTGCCTGGGCTTTGCAGGGCTTGGGCAACCACGGACTGTGGATAACTTTTTTGCTATTCATGGCGGTACGCAGCTTGATCCTGGGGGCGATTGCCTGGTGGCTGAGCACGCAGAATCGCTGGCTGAGCGATACCCGCTGACACGAGCCCCTACCTGTTACTTCTGACAGGTTACAAGCCGATTTTTCAAGCGTTGAATAGCGGTGGGCAACCTCCCCTGCTTACGCCAAGGAAAATCGCTATGAATATCAAACGACAAACAGGCATCGTCACCCTTTGGGTAATCGCCACGCTGACTACCGCAGGCTGCACGGCGCCATCGAACTCAACAGCGCAGCCGGCCGGGACACTGCGGGTGGAGAATCAAATGGCCGGTGAGTACACACTCGTGGTGATACATGGGACTGAACAGCACAGAATCACCAAAGGCGAATCAAAGGACCTGACAATCGATGGAAAAGAGGTGCTCCTGTCGCGCCTCAACAGTCAGGGCACAATAACGCAGATAGCCCTCAACGTTCACTCAGAGAGCAAATGCCCAGTGACGCAATGCTTGCTCGTAAGGTGACTTGATCAACGTCGTGCCAATGCGGCCGGCCTCACAGGAACTAAACGAACACTCGCTCAGTTCCGGTGAGGCCGCACGACTCAAGAAGACAAGTAAGAAGAACGAGTCAACCCAAGACGCAACGCATCCAGGAACTGGGTACGCTCGGACGCCGAGATCTTCGCGCTCGCGCACTTGTCGCGGTAGTGCGTCATCAACTCTTCCGGCGACAAGTGCACATAGCGCAGCATGTCTTCGATGGTGTCGTGAGTCTCGATCCCGGCGCTGTACACCGAACCGTCTTCACGCTGGTAGATGTTCACCGAGTCGGTGTCACCGAACAGGTTGTGCATGTCGCCCAGGATTTCCTGATAGGCGCCGACCAGGAAGATACCCAGCAGGTAGTCCTCGCCTTCGTTCAAGCCGTGAACCGGCAGGCTGGTTTCGATGCTCTGCTCGTCGACGTATTGCTTGATCTTGCCGTCGGAGTCGCAGGTCAGGTCTTGCAGCACGGCGCGGCGCAGCGGCTCTTCGTCGAGGCGGTGCAGCGGCAGGATCGGCAAGACCTGGCCGATGGCCCACGTATCCGGCAAGCTCTGGAATACAGAGAAGTTGCAGATGTACTTGTCGGCCAGCTTGTCGTTGAGTTCGTCCAACACCTGGCGGTGCGAGCGCTGGCGGGCTTTCAACGAGTTGTGCAGGCGGCGGCACACCGCGAAGTAGCACTGTTCGGCCAGGGCTTTTTCGGCCAGGGTCAGCTTGCCGTCGGCGTACTGGGTGGCCACGTCGCTCATGTAGTGGGTGGCGCGCCAGTAGGTTTCGGTGACCATCTCGATGTCGGTCGGGCCCAGCAGGTCCACCAGCCATTGCACGGTTTCCGGCAGGCTTTCCTTGTTTTCGATGGTCGGGATTTCGTCGTTGTGCTTCTCGACGTCCGTCACCTGCACCACCAGCATGGCGTGGTGAGCGGTCAGGGAGCGGCCGCTTTCGGAGAAGATGTTCGGGTGCGGCAGGCTCTGCGCGTCGCAGAATTCCTTGAGCATGCCCACTACCACGCCGGCGTAGTCGTCCATGTCGTAGTTGATCGAACTGGCGTTGCGCGAGTGCGTGCCGTCGTAGTCCACGCCCAGGCCACCGCCGACGTCGATGTGGTCCACCGGCAGGCCGAGGTTGCGCAGTTCGCCGTAGTAACGAATGGCTTCCTTGAACCCGTGCTGGTAGTCGGCCAGGTTGGCAATCTGCGAGCCCATGTGGAAGTGCAGCAGGCGGATTCCCTGGTCCAGGCCGGCTGCGCGGAAGCGCTCGACCACCGACAGCAACTGGGCTGCCGACAGACCGAATTTGGATTTCTCGCCACCGGTGTCCGCCCACTTGCTCGATGCCAGGGACGACAGGCGCACACGCAGGCCCACCTGCGGCTTGACCTTGAGGCTCGCTGCCTCTTCGATCACCAGCCCCACCTCGGACTCTTTCTCGATCACGATGAACACGTTGTGGCCGAGCTTCTGGCCCATCAGCGCCAGGCGGATGAACTCACGGTCTTTGTAACCGTTGCAGACGATGGTGCCGCCCTTCGGCGCCAGGGCCAGCACGGCCAGCAGCTCAGGCTTGGAGCCGGCTTCCAGGCCGATGGAAACGTTCTGGGTGGCAATGATGTTCTCGATCACCGCTTCCTGCTGGTTCACCTTGATCGGGTACAGCGCGGTGTACTTGCTCTGGTATTCCAGGCGCTCGATGTTGGCATCGAAGGCACCGGTCAATTGGCGCACGCGGTCTTGCAGGATATCGGGGAAGCGCACCAGCAGCGGCAACGACAGGCCGCTTTTGCGCAACTCATCGACTTGCTCGTACAGATCGACGGGCGTGCTGTTCGGGCCGTTCGGACGGACTTCTACGCGACCGGCTTCATTGATCGCGAAATACCCGGCCCCCCAATGGCGAATCCCGTAAACACTGCGGCTGTCCGCAACTGTCCATTGGCTGCCATCGTCTTTGCGTGTGCGTCGTACGGACATCGAAGTCCCCTATAAATGAAGGCGAAGGCGCCACCTCTCGCGGAGGCTGGCGCAGTCTAAAGAATGAAAATGACGATTTGCCTGCAAGGGAAGTAGACCCCACTGGCAGGACAGAGTTTAGCCACAGGTTGGGAAGAGGCTTTCAGCCGCCGGACTTCTTGGCCTTGTACCCGAGCTTGATCAGCTCGGCCAACAGCAACTCGACGTGATCGCCCTGAATCTCGATAACCCCGTCTTTCAACGCGCCACCGGTGCCACAGCGCTTTTTCAGCGAGGTGGCCAATTCCTTCAGGGCTTCTTCAGCCAGGGGCACGCCGGTGATAGTGGTCACCGTCTTGCCGCCACGGCCTTTGCTCTCGCGACGCACGCGGGCAATACCGTCGCCTTCGGGGATCAGGGTCTGTTTGCAGGTGCACGAATCCACGGGCTGACGACAGTCCGGGCAGTGTCGACCTGCGTCGGTGGAAAATACCAGGCCACCAAGGGCGGCGAAGGATGCGGCTTTTTTGGCCACCGGCAATCCTCTTGGGAGGATGAAGACTGATCGGCGCCGCACAAGGCGGTGACCGACCGCGAAGCCCCACTCAGGCAGGGGCAGCGCTACCGAACCGTCAAGGCCACCACCACTGTAGGAGCGAGCTTGCTCGCGAAGATCGTCAACGATAACGCGGGCATTCAGCCAGCACGCGGTGTCTTGGCGTTTTTCGCGAGCAAGCTCGCTCCTACAGGGTGAAACAATAGCGGTTCGGGTGAAAAGGCGCGCAGTGTAACGGCAAAAAGCCAAGTTGCTAAGAGCCAAATGGCGCCAATTTATACAACTTTAGCGACGTGAGGCGAGATAGCGCCGCAAGCCCTCTTGGGCGTCCGGGCAATAAGACTTTTGCTCGGCCTCTGCAAGCACCGTTTCAATGGATAGAAAACGCGCTTCCATGACCTCTTCAGGCTGCAAACACAGCGGGCCGTCCCATACAGCAGAGTAGGACGTACACCACAGGCGGCTGTCGCCATCTTCAAAGTAAAAATGATCGTGCTCGACCAACTCCACGCCACTCACGCCCAGCTCTTCCGCCAATTCCCGCTGTGCCGACAGGGCATAGCTTTCTCCCGCCGCCACCATCCCACCCGCCGCCGTATCCCAATACCCTGGATACAGCGCCTTGCTCAGCGTGCGCCGGTGCACACACAGCTCGCCTTTGGAATTGAACAGGAAGATAAATGTGCAACGGCCGATCAAGCCGCGCTGGCGCAGGTCGGACCTGACCAGGTGACCGAGCAGGTGGTCCTGCTCGTCGACCCAGCAGATCAGTTCAGCGTCGGAGGCCGCTCGGTGTGCGGCCTCCTTTTGAGTAGCGTCCATCATCAACCCTGGTTGAGGAGCTGACGCAAGTCGATCACTGCAGCGTTTGCCCGGGAAATATAGTTGGCCATCACCAGCGAATGGTTCGCCAGTACGCCGAAGCCACTGCCGTTAAGAATCATAGGACTCCATACCGGTTCTTGCGAGGCCTCCAGCTCACGAATGATCTGGCGCACGCTGACCGTGGCGTTTTTCTTGGCCAGTACGTCGGCAAAATCGACTTCGATGGCACGCAGCAGATGGGACAGGGCCCATGCCTGGCCGCGCGCTTCGTAGAACACGTTGTCGATCTGCATCCATGGGGTTTCCACCACTTCTTCATCGACCTGCGGCACTTCACCCGGCGCCAGCGCCTCGGTTTTCAGCGCAGTGTTCAACTTGACCCGGCCCACGCTGGCGGACAGACGCTGGGACAGCGAGCCCAAACGTGTGGCCACATCGCCCAGCCAGTTGTTGAGGTTGTCGGCACGCGCATAAAACAGCGCGCCGCGCTGGTTCGGGTCAGACAGGCGCGCTTCGTAGCGGCTCAAGGAATTGATGCCTTCCTGGTATTCCGACTCACTGGATGGCAGCACCCAGCTCTTGTTGTCGAAGTTGAAGCGCGGCTCGGCCTTGGCCAAGTCAGCGTCTTCAGCCGACTGCGACTGGGAGCGGGCGAAGTCTTTACGCAGGGCGCGGGTAAGGTCACGCACCTGCACCAGCACGCCGTATTCCCAGCTCGGCATGTTGTCCATCCACAAGCCCGGCGGGAAACGATCGTTGGAGATGTAGCCGCCTGGCTTGTTCAGCAAGGTGCCAACCACGGTCTTGAGGGTTTCGACGGTGGTGTAACCCACCACCATCTGCTTGCCTTCCTTCTCGGCGGCAAGCTGGGCATTTTGCTGCACCGGAAACAGCGCCGGCTCTTGGCTCCAGTACCAACCCAGGCCACCGGTGACCAGCAGGTACAAGCCGATGATGCTGAGCAACGCCCGGCTCATCAGCAGGTTGCGAAAATAGCTGCGGTTGGCCGACTTGGGCTCAGGGGCGGGGCCTTTGGCACTGCCTTCGCGGTTTTTCCAGTCCAGCATGGCGATATCCTTTCAATCACTTGAGTTCATGCACGTCAATTGTCCGGGTGCGTTCAGACATTCCGACCACAACCCTACCCCATCGTGCCCATCGGTGCGGGGCTTTTACACGAAACTGGCGCACCAGCGCGCTTGGACTATAAAGGATGCACGCGATTTACGCTGCGCGACCCATTGGTCAATAACTGAATGGCAGGCACGCAGACTTAATTGACGTATGACACTCATCTATCAGAAAAGAGGTGCTAGCATAGAGCCATCAGTCGACCTCAGCATGCACCCTCACAGTAGTCAGGATATGACCGAGTCAGAAGACCCCAGCCGCGAGCGTCTCAAGCAGCACTTTGCCCAGCGGGTAATTCATCAGGCACGTCAAATTCTTGAGATCTGGCAGCGCCTGCAACGCAGCGAGTGGTCGAACGCCGACTTTTCCGAACTCAGCGAAGCCAACCTGCGCCTGCAACGCTTCGCCGAACGCTTCGAACAGCCCGAACACACACAACTGGCACGGCATATCAGTCAATCCTTGCAGGCTGTGGACGAGAACCGTGGCCGTCTGAGCAGCCAACTGATCACCGAGCTCAACCGCTTGATGCAACGCCTGTCCCGCACCGGCCTGCGCCAGGGCGATCAGCTTGAGCAAACCTTCCTGCCGCCGATGCGCAAGCCGATCTATGTGATGCTGGCCGACCATGACCGCGCCGAACGCCTGGCCAAGCAGTTGGAGTTCTTCGGCATGGGCGCCCACGCCCTGGACAGCGTCGCCGCCTTTCGCGCGTCCATGGCCGAGCGTTTGCCGTCGGCGATCGTGATGGACGTGGACTTCTGCGGCACCGGCCTGGGCCTGAAGCTCGCGGCAGAGGCCCAGGAGGGCCTGGAGCAAAAGCTGCCGCTGTTGTTTTTCAGCCTGCACGAAACCGACACCCCGACACGCCTGGCCGCCGTACGCGCCGGCGGCGAAGAGTTCCTGACCGGCACCCTGGAGGCCTCAAGCCTGCTGGAAAAGATCGAAGTGCTAACCTGCGCGGCCCAGTACGAACCGTACAAAGTGCTGATCATCGACGACTCGCGGGCCCAGGCGCTGCACACCGAACGCCTGCTCAACAGTGCCGGCATTGTCACCCGCACATTGACCGAACCGATCCAGGCCATGGCCGAGCTGGCGGATTTCCAGCCCGACCTGATCATCCTCGACATGTACATGCCTGCCTGTACCGGCACCGAACTGGCCAAGGTGATTCGCCACAACGACCGCTACGTCAGTGTGCCGATCATTTACCTGTCGGCCGAGGACGACCTGGATAAACAGCTGGATGCGATGAGCGAGGGCGGTGACGATTTCCTCACCAAACCGATCAAGCCGCGTCACCTGATCACCACTGTGCGCAACCGTGCGTCACGTGCGCGCAACTTGAAGGCACGGATGGTGCGCGACAGCCTGACCGGGCTGTACAACCACACGCATATCCTGCAACTGCTCGAAGATTGCAGCTTCCGCGCACGCCGTGAGAACAAGCCGTTGAGCTTTGCCATGCTCGATATCGACCACTTCAAGCGCGTCAATGACAGCCACGGCCACCCCATGGGCGACCGGGTGATCAAGAGCCTGGCACTGTTTCTGAAGCAGCGTTTGCGCAAGACCGATTACATCGGCCGCTACGGCGGTGAAGAGTTCGCCATCGTGATGCCCGACACCGACCTGGAATCGGCCTGCAAGGTGCTGGACGACATTCGTCGGCGCTTTGCAGAAATCCACTACCCCGCCCAACCACAGGATTTGTGGTGCACCTTCAGCGCCGGCCTGGTGGAGCTGTGCGACGGTTCCGACAGCTTGATGATGGCCGCCCAGGCTGACGAAGCGCTGTACCGCGCCAAGGACGCCGGACGTAATCGCGTGCAAGCCGCTCGCACATCAAAGCAAAGTGCCATCTTTTCACCAGAATCCACCGATTCGGTCATAACGCTGTAATACAAACGCAATAAATTCAGGCGCTTATCTCTTGCCGTCGGTTGAAACCCCGCATGCGCCTGAAGCTGCTGACCAATCTCAATACCCTTCTGCTGGTGGCTGTGTGCCTGGCCCTCGGGGCGACACTGTGGTGGTCGCAACGGGCGCTGGAGCGTCCGTACTTGTTGATGGAGCGCTACCTCGGGTTGTCCCAGGTCTTTCAAAACCAGGCTGCCCGTAACATCGAGGACTACTTAGCCAGCGGCGATGCCCTGCGCCTGAGCAGTGCAACCCAGAGCCTGGAAAGCCTGCAGCTTCAGCTGGGCGAACTGCCGCCCGACTTGGCGCAAAACCTGCGCCCCAGCCTCATGGACCTGGAGACTTTCAGCAAGACCGACCTGTTGGCCGCCGGTAAATTGGCTGGCGACCCGCAAGCCCTGTTGCTGCAAGCCGAGCGTGAACTGGGCGCGAACCTGGAACAATTGAGCCAGTACGCCAGCGGTGTCAATTCCGCGGAGGCTGCGCATTATATGTCGCCATTGCTCGCAGCCTCACAGCACCTGGGCAAACTGTCCCTGGCCCGCGACAAGCTAGTCAGCAGCGGGCGCGCCGAGTTGGCCGCGGATGTCGAGCGGGAAGTGACCAACCTGCGCACTCAGGCCGACCTGCTTGCGCAGCTGCCCTTATTGGGAATAAAGGCCAGCGCTGAATCCCACACCGATGATTTTTCCGCGTTGATGGGCCTGGAAAATACCGAAAAAACCGAAGCCCAGGACACCGGCGTCGACCTCAAGCGCGAACTCAACAGCCTGTTGACCCGCTACCCCGCCGAACTCCAACGCACCCGTGAACAGATCCAGCAACGCGCCGATCTCGCCGCCAGCACCCACCTTAAAATCACCAACGTACAACAGGCCATCGCCGGCCTGGAACCCGTGGTGCGCGCGCAACACGCGAAGATTCAGGGTGAAGTGCGTGTGATGCAGGGGGTGATGATTGGTCTGATCCTGCTGATCGCATTGCTGATCGATACCCTGCAACGCCGCCTGGCGCGCGTGCTGACCAACCTGGCACCCGCCTTGTCGACCTGGGCCGAAGGCGACTTCAGCCAACCGATTGCCCTGGGCAAGACCAACCGTGAACTGCACGATATCGAGGCCTCCCTTAACCGCCTGCGCGCCTACCTGGTGGATCTGGTCGGCACCATCCGTGGCAATGCCGAAGAAGTGGCAGGCAGCAGCCGCGCCCTGGCCGAACTGAGCAGCGGCCTGCACGACGGAGCCGAGCGCCAGGCCGGCGACACCGCGCAAATCCGTGATTCCCTGGGCGAGCTGGAAGCCACCATCCAGCAAGTCGCCGGGGATGCCAGCCAGGCCGCCGGGGCCAGTCGCAGTGCAGGCCAAGCCGTGGAGCAAGGCCAGCGCGTTATCGGCCTGAGCCTCACCGGGCTGCATGCGCTGGTAGGCGAAGTGCAGCAAAACGCGCAGATGATCGAGAAACTTGCCGAAGAGTCCGCCACCATCGGCGGCGTGCTCACGGTGATTCGCTCGATTGCCGACCAGACCAACCTGCTGGCGCTCAACGCCGCTATCGAAGCCGCCCGCGCCGGTGAAGCCGGACGTGGTTTCGCCGTGGTAGCCGACGAAGTGCGCTCCCTGGCCCAGCGTACTGCCGGCGCCACCGCCGAAATCCAGGGCCTGATCGCCGGCCTGCAAAGCGCCGCGCACCAGTCGGTAGAAGGCATGCGCGCCCAGGTCGAACACGCCGAAGCCACCGCCCAGCAGGCCCAGGCGGCGGATGGCGCGCTGGATGAAATCGTCGGGGCGATCCAGACCATCTCGGATACCGCCGTACGCATTGCCGATGTGACCGCGCAGCAGAGTGGCGCCGTGAGCGAGATACGCGACAACAGTGAGCGGATTCATCAATTGGGTGAGGATAATTTGCTGCGTATTGGCCAGGGCCGTAGCCAGGGCGAGCACCTGCTGGTACTGGGTGGGCAACTGACTACCGCCGTGCAAGCCTTCCGCGTCTAACCCGATCCGGCCCTCTATGAAGACCGCAATGTGGCTGATCGTTCCCACGCTCCGCGTGGGAATGTCGCCCCAGACGCTCCGCGTCCCGCTTTAAAGCCGTGACGCAGAGCGTCACTGGATGCGTGCCCACGCGGAGCGTGGGTGCGATCAGCTCCCACACTGACCAAATGCCGTCTCCCAGTCACAAATTTTGCGCAATCCTCGCTAATCGTGCCGGCTACTGCATAGAACTGGACAGTCACAAAGGCTTTGCGGCATAGTCGCCGGGTTCTGACGCACCCACACCAATAACAAGGAACAGCCAATGGCGACCTTACTGGTTCTTCACGGACCCAACCTGAACCTGCTTGGCACCCGCGAACCGGGCGTCTACGGGGCAGTGACCCTGGACCAGATCAACCTCGAACTGGAAAAGCGGGCCCGTGAAGCCGGCCACCATTTGCTCTACCTGCAAAGCAATGCCGAGTATGAATTGATTGATCGCATCCATGCCGCGCGCGGCGAAGGCGTGGACTTTATTCTGATCAATCCCGCCGCTTTTACGCACACAAGCGTTGCATTACGTGACGCGCTGCTGGCGGTGAGCATCCCATTCATCGAAGTGCATTTATCGAACGTGCACAAACGCGAAGCTTTCCGCCATCACTCTTACTTCTCCGACGTAGCGGTAGGAGTGATCTGCGGCCTTGGCGCCAGCGGTTACCGACTGGCCCTGGAGGCCGCCCTGGAACACATTGAAGAACAGGCTAAACGCCCCTGACCGACCCTTGGGAGTTGATGATTCATGGATATCCGTAAAGTTAAGAAACTGATCGAACTGCTGGAAGAATCCGGTATCGACGAGCTGGAAATCAAGGAAGGCGAAGAGTCCGTACGGATCAGCCGTCACAGCAAGACCCCGGCCCAACAGTTCTACGCGCCACAGATGCAAGCACCGGCTCCAGCCGCCGCAGCTCCGGCTGCCGCACCTGCCGCCGCCGCTGCACCTGCCGCCCCAGCCGCTCCTGCGCTGAACGGCTTCGTGGTCAAGTCGCCAATGGTCGGTACTTTCTACCGCACCCCGGCACCGACCTCGCCAGCCTTCGTTGAAGTGGGCAAGGCCGTGAAAGTGGGCGACACCATCTGCATCGTTGAAGCGATGAAAATGATGAACCACATCACCGCGGAAAAAGCCGGCGTCATTGAATCCATCCTGGTAGAAAACGGTCAGCCGGTTGAGTACGACCAGCCGCTGTTCACCATCGTTTGAACCGCGGAGCGCCTTCGATGTTGAAACCTGCGAAGAAACTGCAAAAAGTCCTGATCGCCAACCGCGGCGAGATCGCGCTGCGTATCCTGCGCGCCTGTAAGGAAGAGGGCATCAAGACCGTCGCTGTTTACTCGACGGCCGATACCGAATTGATGCACGTGAAACTGGCGGACGAAAGCATCTGCATCGGCCCGCCACTGGCCACGAACTCGTACCTGAAAGTCTCGAATATCATCGCCGCGGCAGAAGTGACCGGCGCCGATGGCATCCACCCTGGTTACGGCTTCCTCGCGGAAAACGCCGATTTTGCCGAACAGGTGGAAAAATCCGGGTTTGCCTTCATCGGCCCGAAAGCCGAAACCATTCGCCTGATGGGCGACAAGGTCTCGGCCAAGGACGCCATGATCGCGGCCGGTGTGCCCACCGTTCCAGGCTCCGACGGCCCACTGCCTGAAGACGAGGAAACCGCTCTGCGCATTGGTCGCGAAGTCGGCTACCCGGTGATCATCAAGGCCGCCGGTGGCGGTGGTGGTCGCGGCATGCGCGTGGTGCACAAAGAAGAAGACCTGATCGAAGCCGCCAAGCAGACCCGCTCCGAAGCGGGCGCCTGGTTCGGCAACCCGATGGTCTACCTGGAGAAGTACCTGACCAACCCACGTCACGTGGAAGTCCAGGTACTGTCCGACGGACAGGGCCACGCTATCCACCTGGGCGACCGCGATTGCTCGCTGCAACGTCGCCACCAGAAAGTCCTGGAAGAAGCTCCGGCTCCGGGCCTGGATGAAAAGGCGCGTCAGGAAGTCCTGGCACGCTGCGTCAAGGCTTGCATCGATATCAACTACCGTGGTGCCGGCACCTTCGAGTTCCTCTACGAGAACGGCCGTTTCTACTTCATCGAGATGAACACTCGTGTGCAGGTAGAGCACCCGGTATCGGAGATGGTCACCGGTATCGACATCGTCAAGGAGATGCTGAGCATCGCCGCCGGTAACGTGCTGTCCTTCACCCAGGACGACGTGAAGATGCACGGCCACTCCCTGGAGTGCCGCATCAACGCCGAAGACCCGAAAACCTTTATCCCAAGCCCTGGCCTGGTCAAGCATTTCCACGCGCCCGGCGGCAACGGCGTACGTGTGGATTCGCACCTGTACAGCGGCTACAAGGTTCCGTCCAACTACGACTCGCTGATCGGCAAGCTGATCACCTGGGGCGCCACTCGCGACGAGGCCATGGCCCGTATGCGCAACGCCCTGGACGAAATCGTGGTCGACGGCATCAAGACCAACATCCCGCTGCATCGGGATCTGGTTCGTGATGAAGGCTTCTGCGAAGGTGGTGTGAACATTCACTACCTGGAACACAAGCTGGCCAACCAGTAAGTGCTCCACCCAACAAAACCGCCTTCGGGCGGTTTTGTTGTTTATGGGCCACCGCCCCCTGATCGTTCCCACGCTCCGCGTGGGAACGCCTCTTGTGGCGCTCCGCACCACGCCTTAACAACGGGACGCGGAGCGTCCGAGGCGGCATTCCCACGCCGAGCGTGGGAGCGATAGTCGGCGCAGTCGTCTTCTGGCTTGCTCTCGCGTAAACTTGCGCGCTTTCGCGGCCTGCCCGCCGCACATTCATTTTTTTCAAAGGTGCCCGCCATGCCTTGGCTGCAAGTCCGTCTCGCCATCAGCCCAGAACAAGCCGAAACCTACGAAGACGCGTTCCTCGAAGTGGGCGCCGTGTCGGTGACCTTCATGGACGCCGAAGACCAGCCGATTTTCGAGCCGGAACTCAACACCACGCCGCTGTGGTCCCACACCCACTTGCTGGCCCTGTTCGAGGACGGCACCGACGCCGCCGCCGTGCTGGCCCATATGGAACTGCTCACCGGCGGCCCGCTGCCCGAGCATCACAGCGAAGTCATCGAAGACCAGGACTGGGAACGCAGCTGGATGGACAACTTCCAGCCCATGCGTTTCGGCCAGCGCCTGTGGATCGTGCCAAGCTGGCACGCCGCGCCCGAGCCAGACGCCGTCAACCTGCTGCTGGACCCAGGCCTTGCGTTCGGTACCGGCACGCACCCGACCACCGCCCTGTGCCTGGAATGGCTGGACGGCCAGGACCTGACCGATAGCAATGTGCTGGACTTCGGTTGCGGCTCGGGGATCCTGGCCATCGCCGCCCTGCTGTTGGGTGCCAAGGAGGCCGTGGGCACCGATATCGACGTGCAGGCCCTGGAAGCCTCCCGCGATAACGCCGGGCGCAACAACATTGCCGAAGGCAAATTCCCACTCTACCTGCCTGAGGACCTTCCCCAGGTTCAGGCCGACGTACTGGTCGCCAATATCCTCGCCGGGCCACTGGTGTCGCTGGCGCCGCAACTGTCGAGCCTGGTCAAGCCGGGCGGGCGCCTGGCGCTCTCGGGCATCCTGGCCGAGCAAGGTGAAGACGTGGCTGCGGCCTACGCCAAGGACTTCGAGCTGGACCCGATCGCCAACCGTGATGGCTGGGTACGCATCAGCGGTCGTCGGCGCTAGAATGAGCGCTTGCCTGAATCGGATGGCCGCATGACCGACAGTTTCGTCACCCAGTGCCCACATTGCCAATCGCGCTTTCGCGTCAACCACGCTCAGTTGAGCGTGGCCCGCGGCGTGGTGCGTTGCGGCTCGTGCCTGCAAGTGTTCAACGCCGCCCGCCAGTTGCTGGAGCAACGGGCCCAGGCGTCTGCGCCGGAACCTGAAGCGCCGACACCCCCCGAACCGATTGGCGAAGCACCTCCCGAGCCACCACGGGCCATCAGCCAGAAACAGTGGACGGCCGAAGAGCTGGACCTGGATAACCTGGACAAGGAACTGGCCAAGCTGGAACGTCGCGAGATCCAACATACCCAGGCCTTGGGTGCGGAACGTCGCCAGCCAGGTGCCGACCGTCGGCAAAAGGAAGAGTCCTTCAGCGCCAGCCGCGATACGGTCAAGGCCGAGGAAGAAAAGTGGGCGGCCAGCCTGTTCAGTGAGCCACCCCAAGAGCGCGCCCAGGCACCAGAAGAAGAGCCCGAGCCGGTTAAGGCACCTGCGTCCAAACAGCGCACCGAACCGTCCATGTCGGCCCACGTCGACGAACTCGATGACGCACCAGCTCTGCACGCCACTACCGTGGATGACGACCTCGACCCGCCGCTGATACCCACCCGCGACGAGCACGATGAACCTGAACCCGAAGACCGCGCACAGCCGCGCCGCAAGCGCGCGCGAACGGAGGCTGGTGTACACGACGAGTTACTCCAGGACCTGGAAGACGACCCCCTGCACCTGTATGCGCAGAAGCGTCCGTCAAGCTGGGGTCGCCGTCTGGTCTGGATATTGTTGGTGGTACTCGCCGCTGCCGGTCTGGCCGGCCAGTACATCGCCTACCAATTCGACGACCTGGCCCGCCAGGACGCCTACCGTCCCTGGTTCCAGGCGTTATGCCCGAAACTGGGGTGCACCGTGCCATCGCGGGTCGACATTACCCACATAAAGAGCAGCAATCTGGTGGTGCGCAGCCACCCCGAATTCGCCGGGGCGCTGGTGGTGGATGCCATCCTCTATAACCGCGCGACCTTCTCCCAGCCCTTCCCGCTGCTGGAGCTGCGCTTTGCGGACTTGAACGGCAGCCTGATTGCCAGTCGTCGCTTCAAGCCCGCCGAATACCTCAGCGGCGAGTTGGCCGGCGTGAGCGAAATGCCCTCGCAGACGCCTATCCACATCTCCCTGGACATTCTTGATCCGGGCAATAGAGCCGTGAACTACAGCCTGAGCTTCCATTCGCCCGAGTAAAACGGCGTGCCCACCGAGGTTTGACGGCGGATTATTGACTTGACCGCCGTCAACCAAACCGATGGCGATAAAAAAGTAACTGTTCAGATTTTATCCAATTCAGCCTTTAACCAGTCATCGAGAGCGGGTATCATGCCAACCCTTTTTCGAACTCTAATGATCCGGCCCCACAACAGGGAAGTCCTATGTCGGCGGTACGCATCGGCCCATACACATTGCAGAACGGCTTGATCCTCGCCCCGATGGCGGGTGTCACCGACCAGCCCTTTCGTCAGCTGTGCAAGCGTTTGGGCGCGGGTCTAGTAGTCTCTGAAATGGTTACCAGCGACATGAGTTTGTGGAACACCCGCAAGTCGCGGATGCGCATGATCCACGAAGGTGATCCCGAGCCACGCTCGGTGCAGATCGCCGGTGGCGATGCGCAGATGCTGGCGGATGCAGCCCGGGCCAATGTGGAGCTGGGTGCACAGATCATCGATATCAACATGGGCTGCCCGGCCAAAAAGGTCTGCAACAAGGCCGCCGGTTCCGCGCTGTTGAAAGATGAGCAGTTGGTCGCCGAGATCCTGCAGGCCGT
>NZ_BCBO01000057.1:0-15918 GCF_001320835.1 Pseudomonas sp. NBRC 111138
CAGTGGATGTACCGGTGACCCTGAAGATTCGTACCGGTTGGGACCGGGACAACAAGAATGGCCTGACGGTGGCGAAGATCGCTGAACAGGCAGGCATTACAGCGCTGGCGGTGCATGGCCGTACCCGCGCCGACCTTTATACCGGTGAAGCCGAGTACGACACCATTGCCGCGATCAAGCAGGCCGTGTCGATGCCCGTCTTTGCCAATGGCGACATCGACAGTGCCGAGAAAGCCCGGCGCGTGCTGCACGCGACCGGTGCCGATGGCTTGTTGATTGGCCGGGCCGCCCAGGGGCGGCCGTGGATTTTTCGTGAAATCGAGCATTTCCTGCGTACTGGTGAAGTCTTGCCGGCACCAGAGTTGGTCGAGGTGGAACGTATTCTGCTAGAGCATCTGACCGCCCTGCACGCCTTCTATGGGGACGTGATGGGAGTACGCATTGCTCGCAAGCATGTCGGCTGGTATCTCGCCACCTTGCCGGGCGCCAAGGAATTCCGCGCTCAGTTCAATCGTTTGGATGAAACGCAGGCACAGGTCGCCACCGTTCGTGAGTTCTTCGCCGGACGCGACAAGAGCCTGGGAACAGGGGATGGAGAAGGGGTGGCCGCATGACGATGATGACCGAGACTTTAGTGAGTGGAACAACACCCGTGAGCGACAACGTCAATTTGAAACAGCACCTCAACACGCCCAGCGAAGAAGGCCAGACCCTTCGCGGGAGTGTCGAGAAGGCGCTGCACAATTATTTCGCCCACCTTGAGGGCGCTTCCGTCACGGATGTGTACAACCTGGTGCTCTCCGAAGTCGAGGCGCCCTTGCTCGAAAGCGTGATGAACTACGTCAAGGGCAACCAGACCAAAGCCAGTGAGCTGCTGGGCCTCAACCGTGGCACCTTGCGCAAAAAGCTCAAGCAGTACGATTTGCTGTAAGCATTCAATCAAACCAGAAAGGCGCCCGCGTAAAACCGGTCGCCTTTTTTGCTGACTTCCTTTGCTTTTGATGGAAATTGAGATGACCGACCAGACCACCCGCCTGCCGATCCGCCGTGCCTTGATCAGTGTTTCCGACAAGACCGGGATCCTTGAATTTGCCCGGGAGCTGGAAGCCCTGGGTGTGGAAATCCTCTCCACGGGCGGGACCTTCAAACTGCTGCAGGACAACGGCGTGGCCGCAGTAGAAGTCGCGGACTACACCGGTTTCGCAGAAATGATGGACGGTCGCGTCAAGACCCTGCACCCGAAAATCCACGGCGGCATCCTCGGCCGTCGCGGCATCGACGACGCCATCATGACCGAGCACGGCATCAAGCCGATCGACCTGGTGGCCGTTAACCTCTACCCGTTCGAAGCCACCATCAACAAGCCAGGCTGCGACCTGCCGACCGCCATCGAAAACATCGATATCGGCGGCCCGACCATGGTGCGCTCGGCGGCCAAGAACCATAAGGACGTGGCCATCGTGGTCAATGCCAGCGACTACGCCAACGTCCTGGAAAACCTCAAGGCCGGTGGCCTGACCTACGCCCAGCGCTTCGACCTGATGCTCAAGGCGTTCGAACACACCGCCGCCTATGACGGCATGATCGCCAACTACATGGGCACCGTGAACCAAGCAGCTGACACCCTGAGCACAGAAGGTCGCAGCCAGTTCCCGCGCACCTTCAACAGCCAGTTCATCAAGGCCCAGGAAATGCGCTACGGCGAGAACCCGCACCAGAGTGCGGCGTTCTACGTGGAAGCCAAGCCGGCCGAAGTGGGCATCGCCACCGCCACTCAACTGCAAGGCAAAGAACTCTCCTACAACAACGTGGCCGACACTGACGCCGCGCTGGAATGCGTAAAGAGCTTCGTCAAGCCGGCCTGCGTGATCGTCAAGCACGCCAACCCGTGCGGCGTGGCCGTCAGCCCGGACGCTGAAGGCGGTATCCGCCAGGCGTACGAACTGGCCTACGCCACCGACACCGAATCCGCATTCGGCGGCATCATTGCCTTCAACCGCGAACTGGATGCCGAGACCGCCAAGGCCATCGTCGAGCGTCAGTTCGTCGAAGTGATCATCGCTCCAAGCGTCAGCGAAGAAGCCCGCGCCATCGTCGCCGCCAAAGCCAACGTGCGCCTGCTGGCCTGTGGCGAGTGGTCGGCAGACCGCGCCGCGGCCTGGGACTACAAGCGCGTCAATGGCGGCCTGCTGGTACAGAGCCGCGACATCGGCATGATCGGCAGCGATGACCTGAAAGTCGTGACCAAGCGCGCGCCGACCGAGCAAGAGATCAACGACCTGATCTTCGCCTGGAAAGTGGCCAAATACGTCAAGTCCAACGCCATCGTCTACGCCAAGAACCGCCAGACCATCGGTGTCGGCGCTGGCCAGATGAGCCGCGTGAACTCGGCACGTATCGCCGCGATCAAGGCTGAACATGCCGGTTTGCAGGTGGTGGGTTCGGTGATGGCTTCCGATGCGTTCTTCCCGTTCCGTGACGGCCTGGACAACGCCGCGAAAGCTGGCGTGACCGCCGTGATCCAACCGGGCGGTTCGATGCGTGATGCAGAAGTCATCGCCGCCGCTGATGAAGCTGGCATTGCGATGGTCTTCACCGGCATGCGCCACTTCCGCCACTGATTGATCGTTCCCACGCTCCGCGTGGGAACGCAGCCAGGGACGCTCCGCGTCCCTCGGACGCAGAGCGTCCGTAGAGGCATTCCCACGCAGAGCGTGGGAACGATCATCCTAACGAGGTTTTTGAAATGAATGTTTTGATCATTGGCAGCGGTGGCCGTGAACACGCCCTGGCCTGGAAAGTAGCCCAGGACCCACGCGTGCAGAAAGTCTTCGTGGCCCCCGGCAACGCCGGCACCGCCATCGAAGCCAAGTGCGAAAACGTCGCCATCGACGTGCTGGCCCTGGAGCAGTTGGCGGATTTTGCCGAAAAGAATGTTTCCCTGACCATCGTCGGCCCGGAAGTGCCACTGGTAGCAGGCGTCGTCGATCTGTTCCGCAGCCGTGGCCTGGATTGCTTTGGCCCTACCGCTGGCGCCGCCCAGCTGGAAGGCTCGAAAGCCTTTACCAAGGACTTCCTGGCTCGCCACAAGATCCCGACGGCCGACTACCAGAACTTCACCGAGATCGAACCGGCCCTGGCTTACCTGCGTGAGAAAGGCGCACCGATCGTGATCAAGGCCGATGGCCTGGCTGCCGGCAAAGGCGTGATCGTCGCCATGACCCTGCAGGAAGCCGAAGACGCCGTGCGCGACATGCTCGCCGGCAATGCCTTTGGTGACGCCGGTTCACGCGTAGTCATCGAGGAGTTCCTCGACGGCGAGGAAGCCAGTTTTATCGTGATGGTCGACGGCAAGAACGTATTGCCGATGGCCACCAGCCAGGACCACAAGCGCGTCGGCAACGGCGACAGTGGCCCGAACACCGGCGGCATGGGTGCCTACTCCCCGGCGCCCGTTGTCACCGCCGACGTCCACCAGCGCGTCATGGACCTGGTGATCTGGCCAACCGTGCGCGGCATGGCGGATGAAGGCAACGTGTACACCGGTTTCCTCTATGCCGGCCTGATGATCGACAAAGCCGGTAACCCCAAAGTCATCGAGTTCAACTGCCGCTTCGGCGATCCGGAAACCCAACCGGTGATGCTGCGCCTGCAATCGAGCCTGGTGCTGCTGGTGGAAGCCGCCCTCGCCCAGGCCCTGGACAAGGTCGAAGCGCAGTGGGACCCACGTCCTAGCGTTGGGATTGTGCTGGCGGCCGGTGGCTACCCTGCCGACTACGCCAAGGGCGATGTGATCGAAGGCCTCGACGCCGCCGCTGCGCTGGAAGGCAAGGTGTTCCATGCAGGCACCGCGCTCAAGGACGGCAAAGTTGTAACCGCCGGTGGCCGCGTGTTGTGCGCCACCGCGATGGGTGCCAGTGTCGATGCCGCGCAACAACAGGCATACAAACTGGCGGCGAAAATCGACTGGAAGGGCTGCTTCTACCGCACCGACATTGGCTACCGTGCCATTGCCCGCGAACGCGGTGAGAACAACTGAGCAGCTACACTTGCAGTAGCTATCCGTTCGGTTAGGTAAGGGCCTTTGGCCCTTGCCGTACCCTGTTGCCCCGCGCATAGTTAACCCGTGCATCCACCTACCGAAGGGATTTCGCCGTGCGCTGGCTCAGGATCGCCATAGGTTTCACAATCAGTCTGCTGACCCTGCTCTGCTTGCTACCGGCCCAGGCCGCTGCGCAAGGCAGTGGCTGGGCAGTATTGCTTGATGAACAGGCCGACCTGCAACTGAGCGATATCCGTTCCGCCCGCTATACCAATCAATTCAGCCCCATCGAACTGGACCGGATCACCGCCGCGCAGCCGGACGGTGCGTTGTGGGTGCGTTTCAGGTTGCAGCCCGGCAAGCACGAACAAGTGCTGCGGGTGTTCGCCCCGGACCTCTCCAGCCTGAGCCTGTATGTGCTGGACGGCGACACCCTGGTGGAGCAACAAACCACCGGCACACGCCAACCCCAGGCTGAGCGCTCGTTGCCCAGCAGTGACTTCATGCTGCCGATGCCTCAGAGCCAACGGCCACTGGAGGTATACCTGCGCCTGGTCTCGGAACACGAGCTGCGCCCTTACATCACCCTGGAACCAGCGGTGCTGGCCGCCGCCAACCAGAACCAGACGCTGATCTACGGCCTGCTGTTCGGCGTGCTGTCGATGCTGATCCTGCACAACCTCACGCGCTTCGCCTACCACCGCTCGCGCAGCAGCCTGTGGCTGGCCGCGTGCGAGTTCCTGTTGATGCTCAGCCTGGCGCTGTTGCTCAACCTGGTGGGGCCATGGCTGCCGAACTGGCACGCAATCCAGACCCCCGGGGCCTACCTGGCCCTGCTGCTGACCGCACCCTGTGGGCTGATGTTCGCCTACCGCTTCTTCATGCCCCTGGGCCCGCACCCGCTGAACAAAGTGTTGATGGCCGACATCCTGCTGATCATCCTGTGCGGCCTGCTCCTGTTGTTCGTCAACACCTTGCCGCTGAACATCATCACCTATGCCCTGGTCGCGCTGGCGGGCCTGAGCATGCTGTTTGTCTCGGCCTATCACTGGCAAAAAGGCTACCGCCCGGCGCGCTTGTTCGTGGCGGCCATGGTGGTGTTCAACATCGGCACGCTGATCATTCTGCCCGCACTGCTCGGCCTTACCCTGGTGGCGCCACAGGGGCTGATCGTCACCCTGTTGAGCTTTATCTGCCTCAGTGGCCTGCTGATGAGCCTGGCCCTCGGCGAGCGCCAGCGCGCCATTGTCGAAACCCGTTTCAGCCTGAGCCGCGACCTGGCGGCCAGCAATGCCGAAATCGCCGCCAAAGCCGAGTTCCTGGCGAAGATCAGCCACGAAATCCGCACGCCCATGAACGGTGTGCTGGGCATGACCGAGTTGCTGCTGGGCACGCCGTTGTCGGTGAAGCAACGCGACTATGTGCAGACCATCCACAGCGCCGGTAATGAGTTGCTCACCCTGATCAACGAGATTCTCGACATTTCCAAGCTCGAATCCGGGCAGATCGAACTCGATGATGTGCAGTTCGATCTCAATGCATTGATCGACGACTGCCTGAGCATCTTCCGCGCCAAGGCCGAGCAACAGAATGTCGAGCTGATCAGCTTCATCCAACCCCAGGTACCACGAGTGATCAGCGGTGACCCGACGCGACTGCGCCAGGCTTTACTGAGCCTTCTGGAAAACGCCCTGCACAAAACCGATGAAGGCGAAGTGCTGATCGTTGTCGCCCTGGATGAGCGCAGCACCAAGCCACGCCTGCGCATTGCCGTGCAAGACAGCGGCGTGCCCATGGAAGCTGCCGAACGCGACGCCCTGTTGCACAGCGAACTGCACAGCAAGAACTTCCTTTCGGCGACGCGCTTGAGCGGCCACTTGGGCTTGGTCATCGCACGCCAGCTGATCTTGTTGATGAACGGCGAGTTCGGCGTCAAGAGTGGGAGCCACCAGGGCAGTACCCTGTGGCTGACCCTGCCGCTGGACCCGGAACGCCTGGAACACCCGACCAGCGACCTCGACGGCCCGCTCAAGGACGCCCGCGTGCTGGTGGTGGACGACAACGACACCTGCCGCAAAGTCCTGGTGCAACAATGCACGGCCTGGGGCCTGAACGTCAGCGCCGTGCCTTCGGGCAAGGAGGCCCTGGCGCTGCTGCGCACCAAGGCGCACCTGCGTGATTATTTCGACGTGGTACTGCTGGACCAGAACATGCCCGGCATGACCGGCATGCAACTGGCGGCGAAAATCAAGGAAGACCCGAGCCTGAACCACGACATCCTGCTGATCATGCTCACCGGAATCAGTAACGCACCGAGCAAGATCATTGCGCGCAACTGCGGGATCAAGCGCATCCTCGCCAAACCGGTGGCTGGCTACACCCTCAAGACCACCCTGGCCGATGAACTGGCCCAGCGCAGCAAAGGCGCCCCCGTAGCACGCCCGGCCCCCAGCGCACCGGCAGCCATGACCGTGCCCAGCGATTTCCGCATCCTGGTAGCCGAAGACAACAGCATTTCCACCAAAGTGATTCGCGGCATGCTCGGCAAGCTCAATCTCGACCCGGACACCGCCAGCAACGGCGAAGAAGCGCTGCAAGCGATGAAAGCCCAGCGCTATGACCTGGTATTGATGGACTGCGAAATGCCGATTCTCGATGGCTTCTCCGCCACACAGCAACTGCGGGCATGGGAAGTCAGCCACCAACGCGTGCGCACGCCAGTGGTGGCGCTCACCGCGCATATCCTGTCGGAACACAAAGAACGCGCACGCCAGGCAGGCATGGACGGGCATATGGCCAAGCCGGTGGAACTGTCGCAGCTGCGCGAGCTGGTGGACTACTGGGTGGCGCAGCGCCAACAGCGCCCTGAGCACAGCACCCTTTCCTGATGATCGTTCCCACGCTCCGCGTGGGAATGCCGCCCGGGACGCTCCGCGTCCTGCTTGAACGCGACGCAGAGCGTCACTGGATGCATTCCCACGCAGAGCGTGGGAACGATCACACCCACCACTATCGCAGGCAAGCCAGCTCTCACATTTGATCTGTGTCGGATAGACTCCTCCACACTTTCCCCGCCCGCGAGCCGCCCCCATGCTCCATGTGTTATTCAGCGTTTACCTGAAGATACTGGTGCTCTACAGCCCGTGATGATCGTTCCCACGCTCCGCGTGGGAATGCCGCCCGGGACGCTCCGCGTCCTGCTTGAACGCGACGCAGGGCGTCACTGGATGTATTCCCACGCAGAGCGTGGGAACGATCACACCCACCGCTATCGCAGGCAAGCCAGCTCCCACATTTGATCTGTGTCGGATAGACTCCTCCACACTTTCCCCGCCCGCGAGCCGCCCTCATGCTCCATGTGTTATTCAGCGTTTACCTGAAGATGCTGGTGCTCTACAGCCCGTTCTTTGTGCTGTCCTGCTTTATCAGCCTGACCCGTGGCTACTCCAGCAAGGAGCGTCGACGCCTGGCGTGGAAAGTTGCACTGGCCACCCTGGTATCGAGCGTGCTGCTCTACCTGTTTGGCCGGGTGATTTTCAGTGTGTTCGGCATTACCGTCGACGCGTTCCGTATCGGCGCCGGCAGCGTGTTGTTTATCTCCGCCCTGGGCATGGCCCAGGGCAAGTCGGCGGTGCAGACCGACAACGTGCAGCAGGACGTGACCATCGTGCCGCTGACCATCCCTCTCACCGTCGGCCCCGGCACCATCGGCGCCTTGCTGGTGATGGGCGTCAGCCAACCACACTGGGACGACAAGCTTACCGCCATCCTCAGTATTGCCCTGGCCAGCCTGACGGTGGGCGTGGTGCTGTACCTGTCCAACCGTATCGAACGCATTCTCGGCGACCAGGGCTTGCAGATTGTCAGCCGGTTGATGGGCCTGTTCGTCTGCGCCCTGGCCGCGCAAATCATTTTTACCGGGGTACGCGGCTACCTGGTGCCCTAGATCCGGTATTTGGCGATAGCCATTTCCACTTTGTCACCGGCGCTTTCGCGCATCAGTTGGATGGTTTTCTCGTTGACCATAGAGGTATTGAGCACCAGGCAAGTCTGCCCGCTGAAGGCCTCGAACGAGGAGCTATCCCACTCCAGGAAGGGCAGGCCCACCTGTTTATCCACACCATGGGTGCTGTAGGTCACCAGCACCATGATCAACTCGCCGTCTGTTTCAGCGCAGGAGGCCAGGCCGAAATCGCCGCCCTCATGCACCGCGCAATTGCGCTTGAACAGCTCGAAAGACGCTGGCTGACGCTTCAATGCATCCAGCGCATCGGCGGCCAGCTTGGGCAAGGCGCTAAGCAGTGGCCCGAACAGCGCCGTCGACGTCAGCATCGAGGCGATGATATTCAGCGCCGCCAGTTGCACCGTCAGGCCCTTGCCCGCACGCGAGACCCGTTCAAAGCGACTGCGCAGCGGCAGCCACCCCAGGCTGACCATCACCTTGATAAATTCCTCGTACCACGCCTCGCTGCCCCGCTGGACGTTCAGCACATCGCTCACATAACTGCTGGCCAGCAGATAGCTTTTGCGTACGTATTCGCGGTTCAACGCCGACAAGCCTTCGGCAAATGAAATCACCCCGTTGTTGACCACGGCCGCATTGCAATCATCGTCGCTATCCAGCGCGCAAGCGGCCTGCCTGGCAGGTGCGCCCGGCAATTTGTAGGCGGCAATCAACTTGCGCCTTTTTTTACTGTTGATCCTTCTGTGACGTCGCTCCATTTTCTGTTCTCCACAAGCACCCCACATGGGGCTTGCTTCCACCCTAGTCCAGGGAGCAGCGGGGTTTCCATGCGATAAACATCCCTTGGACTGCCCCGCCCAAAACCAGCGTCCAGCAATGACAAGGCGCGGCGGGCAGGCGTGCGGTTTTCATCGCATAAAAAAGAAAAAGCCCCGAACAACGCCAGGGGAATCCCTGGGTTATTCGGAGCTTTCCGGCAGCCAACCGGGCTGTTTTCAGGAGTTGGGTTTGTCGCCATACCAACGTGGTGTGTACACCCACTCGCCGCCACCCGCGCGCGGGAACACACAGGTGGTGGATGAACCGATCAGCACCATGGTGCGCATGTCCACCTGCTCGGGCGTCAGTTGCCCCAAGGTAGTGACGCTTAGCGTCTGGCCTGGACGACCGATGTCACGGCCCAGCACCACCGGCGTCTGCGGCGTGCGATGCAGCGCGACGATCTCCAGGGCGCGTCCCAGTTGCCAAGGCCGCGACCTGGAGATCGGGTTGTAGAACGCCAAGGCCAGGTCGGCCTGGGAAGCCAGGTCCAGGCGTTTTTCGATGATCGCCCAGGGCTTGAGATTATCCGACAGCGACATCACACAGAAGTCATGCCCCAGCGGCGCGCCCGCCTGGGCAGCGGTGGCCAGCGAAGCGGAAACCCCCGGCAGGATTTCCAGGTCGACCTGATGCCAGGCCGGCTCGCTGGACTCGTGCAGCGCCTCGATCACCGCCGCGGCCATGGCGAATACACCCGGGTCACCAGAGGACACCACCACCACCGAGCGGCCTTGCGCGGCTAGCTCGAAGGCGTGGCGGGCGCGCTGCATTTCTTCGCGGTTGTCAGTGCAGTGTTGCACTTGGTCGTCCCGGAACGGCCCGGCCATGCGCACGTAGGTTTCATACCCCAGCACATCGGTGCAACGCGCCAGTTCCGCCTTCACCGCCGGCACCATCAATTCAGCAGCGCCGGGGCCCAGGCCAATCACCGCCAGACGCCCGCGGGGGCGCCCAACCTGTGACAGATCCAAGGGCTGCTCGGCCACGGTGATACTGATGTCCGCAACGGGTTCCAGTACGGCAAAACGCAGCGGTACACCCAAGGCCGACGCGGCTTCATGCAAGGACGCGTCAGCCATCTGCAGGTCGCTGGCCAGCAGGCAGGCCAGGGATTGCACGGCCACGCCAGCCTCCTGCAACGCCGAGCGCACACGCTCGGCCAACTGCGCACCCGGCCGGCAGGTGGCGTAGACATTCTGCGGGTAAATCAGCAACTCGTTGGCTGCCGGTGTGCGCTCGGCACTGCCCACATGAATCGCCAGGCGCGCCTGTTGATCCTGAGGCAGGTTAGCGTCCTCCAGCCATGGCGCCGCGCCTTCAATGCGCACGCTTTCGCCGGCCAGAAGGTCGCAGACAAAGCGTTTGCCCAGCTCGATGTCGGCCAGTTGATAGCCCGCCGGCGGGTTGAGCAGGCAGGTGCCAAAACGCAACTCGCCGCTGGTGGTGATGGCGGCGGACACGCCGAGCGCTGCCGCAATATCGCGCGCCATGAGGTTTACGCCCCCCAGGCCACCGAGCAACGGCACCACAGCGCTGCCGTCTTCAGCCACGGCCAGCACGGCGGGTTCTTCACCCTTTTCCAGCAGCAACGGTGCCAGGGTGCGAATCACAATGCCCGCGGCGCACAGGGCAATTAGTGGCGTGCCCTGCTGATAGAGCTGACGCAAGGTCGCGCCGAATTCGCTGTAGGTACGGTCTGCCCCCTCAACCCGTGTGGCCAAACCGTGGATCAACGCGCCGGGGTAAACCTGTTGGAGCTTGCGCGCAGTCGCCAGGCTGCCTTGACCCAGAATCACAATCGCCGGGGTCATCAACCTTGCCACCGTTCACCGGGCACGATGATCAGTGAGAAATACGGCGACGACATCGGCTCCACCTGATCCAGCGACACGATCTTCTGGTTGGCCATGGTCGCGCGTTCCACGTACAACGCCCGCTCGGCCAGACCCAGCTCTTCCAACACCTGGCGCACTTTCGGGAAGTTGCGCCCCAGCTTCATGATCACTGCGGCATCGGCATCGGCCAGGCGGCGCTTGAGATCCTCATGGGGCAATACGCCCGAGAGCACCGACAAGCTCTGATTGCGATACACCAACGGCGCGCCGAGTACCGAGGCACCACCGAGCATCGAGCACACACCTGGAATCACCTGGGCCTCGTAGCGCTCGGCCAGGCGGTCATGCAGGTACATGTAGGAGCCGTAGAAAAACGGGTCACCTTCGCAGATCACCGCCACGTCGCGGCCCGCGTCCAGGTGCGCGGCCACGTCGAGGCTGGCATTGTCGTAGAAGTCGCTGATCACCTGCTCGTAGGACAGCGGCGCCGGCAGCACTTCGGTGGTTACCGGGTACACCAGCGGCATCAGGGTCTGTTGCGGCACCAGGTGGTCCTCGATGATGCCGAAGGCGTTGCCCTTCTTGCCCTTGGCCACGAAGTACGCCACCACCGGCGATTCACGCAGCAGGCGCAGGGCTTTGAGGGTAATCAGTTCCGGGTCACCGGGGCCGACGCCCAGGCCGATCAAACGTCCGCGCACCTGCATTATTCAACCTCCGTGGCCAGGGCATTGACGGCGGCGGCAGCCATGGCGCTGCCGCCCAGGCGACCTTGCATGATCACGAACGGCACCCCACGACTATCAGCAGCGAGCATGGCCTTGGATTCGGCGGCGCCGACAAAGCCCACCGGAAAACCCAGGATCAACGCCGGCTTCGGCGCACCGGCATCGAGCATTTCCAACAGATAGAACAACGCGGTCGGCGCGTTGCCGATCACCACCACACTGCCTTCCAGATGCGGGCGCCACAGTTCAAGGGCGGCGGCGGAACGGGTATTGCCCAGTTCCCGCGCCAGCTCCGGCACGCTGTCGTCGCGCAGGGTGCAGATCACTGGGTTATTGGCTGGCAGGCGCGCGCGGGTCACGCCTTCGGAGACCATCCGCGCATCGCACAGAATCGGCGCGCCAGCGGCCAGCGCATCGCGCCCGGCCTTGCCCGCACCTTCGGAGAATTGCAGACCGTCGATGGCCTCGACCATGCCGCACGCATGGATCACCCGCACCGCGAGTTTTTCCAAATCGGCCGGGATGCGGTCCAACTTGGCTTCCGCGCGAATAATGGCGAAGGAGTTGCGATAGATCTCCTGACCGTCGCGGATGTAATCAATCATCGGTGTTGCTCCGTGGACGAGCGCGCAACAGGGCGCCCGCCGCTTCAATGGAAAGAGTGCGCGCGTGAAGCCGGCCAAAACCAGGCTGGGTTGCATCGCAAAAATAGAGGTCGTAGTGGCCGGGGCTCACCGCCAGCAAGGTGACTGGCGCGGTGTGCGCGGCAGCGCAGGAGCGCAGGCAGCCGGACAGATGCACCTCAACGCCCGGTTGCAGAGCGGCCAGTTGCACGGCGTCGGCCTTGGTGTCGGCCAAGCCTTTTGCGCAGCCGCTGGAACCGGTGCAGGCAATCATGCGCGCCAGCGGGTGGCCGAGCGAGCAGATAAAGCCCAGTTGCGCCAGGCGCTCGGTCACGGCGTGAGGCTTTTCGACGTTGGGCACCAGCACGCCTTGCCAAGGGGTGAAGCGCAAGGTGCCGTCCCCATAGTCACTGGCCAGTTGTGCGGCGCCCTTGAGCATCGCCGGGTTCAGGCGGCCCAATGGCGCGAGGGCGGCGACGTAGAACTGATTCTTTTGCACTTGTGGATAAGTGCCCACCTGGAGCGACGCGTCGCTGGGCGGGCGTATGAAGCCGTCGGCTGGCAGCAACGGCAAGCGCAAATGGTTCAGCACGTTATCCACAGACAAATGGCGCATGCGCGTTTGTTCTGGGGTGGCGAGGTCCAGAAACGCTTCCAGCACGGCCACGACCAACCCATGCCCCTGGTTCAAAGGCACGGCGGCCAGGGGCGCATCCAGGCCCGGACAGCCGGCCAGGCCGAACGCGAGCAGGGTTTCGCCATGGCGTACGAAGGCCGACAACCACAGGTCGTGGTGATGCTCGAGCATCGCCAGGTCTTCGCCGCCATCGAGTTGCACCGCGAACTTGGCCGACAGTTCATGGAAACGCGGATGGTTCTCCAGGGTGGCGAGGATCTGCGCGGCCAGCGGGCGGGTGTCGAACAGCATCTGCGGGTCAATGCCAGCGCTGGGGCTGAGCATCAGGTTGCGCACGTCGTCACCGCCCGCGTTGCTGGGGCCCAGGCCCGCCGCCAGTAGTCGGGCGATCAACGCCTCCTGCTCGGCGCCGATGCCGCGGATCTGCAGGTTGGCGCGGTTGGTCGCCTCAATCACCCCGCCCGCATACGCCTGGGCCGCGTCCGCCAAGGCGTGGGCCTGGGCGGCAGTGATCGCGCCGCCCGCCAATTTGACTCGGCAAATGCCACCGTCCAACGCCTGGACAATACGCAGCAACCCCGGACAAGCCGAGGGGCGCAAGGTATTCACAGCGGGCGTTGGGTTCACGGGGCTACCGGTTGACGGGTAAAGGCGCGGTATTATGCCTGCTTTGTCCGGCGGCATGAAAAGCCTGCCCGTCGGATGTCGTTCAAGGAATTGATATGTCGCCCTGGCTGACGGTTGTAGGCATCGGTGAAGACGGCTTCAAAGGCCTGGGCAGAAATGCCCGGCATGCCCTGTTGCGCGCCACGCGGATTATAGGCGGCCAACGCCAGTTGGACCTGTTGCCGGTGTGTATTCGTGGCGAACGCCAAGTGTGGCCGAGCCCGTTTTCCCTGGAGCCAGTGTTGTCGCGGCGCGGGGAGCCCGTGTGCGTTCTGGCCAGTGGCGATCCGATGTTCTATGGCGTCGGCGCCAGCCTGGCGCGGCAAGTGCCAGCTGAAGAGTTGTTGATTTTGCCCGCGCCATCGTCGGTATCCCTGGCGGCGGCGCGCCTGGGCTGGCCGTTGCAGGAGGTGGTGACGTTATCCGTGGTGGCCCGTCCGGTGGCGGCACTTAATGCGCATCTGGCCAGTGGCGTGCGCTTGTTGGTGTTGAGCAATGACGGCAACAGCCCCGCGTTGATTGCGGCGTTGTTGGCCGAGCGCGGCTTTGGCCCCAGTCGGATAACTATGTTTGAACACTTGGGCGGCCCGGCTGAGCGGCGTATCGACGGGCATGCGCAAGCGTGGGAGCCCACGGCGGTTGCCGATTTGAACCTGATCGCCATCGACTGCCTGGCGGATGCGAACGCACCGCGTCTGTCGCGCCTTGCAGGCTTGCCCGACGCAGCTTTCAAGCACGACGGCCAACTGACCAAACGCGATGTGCGCGCCATGACCCTCGCCCGCCTCGCGCCCATGCCGGGCGAACTGTTATGGGACGTAGGCGCGGGCAGTGGCTCCATCGGTATTGAATGGATGCGCACCCATCCCAGCTGTCGCGCCTTCGCGATCGAAGCCGACGCAGGCCGACAAAGCCTGATCGAACACAACCGCGACGCCCTCGGCGTGCCCGGCCTGCAACTGATTCGCGGCAAGGCGCCGGAGGCGTTAAGCGGCCTGGAAACGCCGGACGCCATCTTTATCGGCGGCGGCGTCACCCGCGACGGCGTGCTCGACACCTGCTGGCAACACCTGCGCCCCGGTGGCCGCCTGGTTGCCAATGCCGTGACCCTGCAAAGCGAAATGACCTTGATGAACTGGCGCGCCGAGCATGGCGGTGAACTGACCCGCATCCACGTGGCCCAGGCGCAGCCCCTGGGCGAGTTCGATACCTGGCGCCAGGCGCTGCCGATCACGTTGCTGGAAGTGATCAAGCCGCTATGAAAAGGATTCTATTACTGGGCGGGGTCACGGAAGCGCTGGCCATCGCCCGTACCTTGGGGCCGGAACACGTCTACAGCCTGGCCGGTGTGGGCCGCGTACCCTCCGACCTCACCTGCCAGGTGCGGGTCGGCGGCTACGGCGGTAGTGAAGGCCTGGCGCAGTTTGTACGTAACGAACGCATCAGCCTGATCCTTGATGCCACGCACCCGTATGCGGCGCAGATCAGCCGCAACGCGGCCGAGGCTGCAAGGGTATGCGGCGTACCTTGCTGGGCATTAAGACGCCCGGCGTGGCAGCCGCAGCCGGGGGATGATTGGCGAGAGGTCGCCGACTGGGCCGAACTGGTCGAAGCGCTCAAACCCTTCAAGCGCCCGCTGTTCACCTTGGGTCGCGAACCCTTGCAGCACCTCGACGAAATCCCCGCCGATCAGTTCTGGACCTTGCGCGCGCTGGATGTGTATCCCGGCAACGAGCGCTGTGAGGTGATCGGCGCACGCGGGCCGTTTTTGATCGAGGATGAACGGACGTTATTCGAAGAACGGCGGATTGATGTGCTGATCAGCAAGAACAGCGGCAGCACCGCCACCGAGCCGAAGCTGGAAGTGGCGCGTGAGCGTGGGGTGCCGGTGTTGGTGTTGAAGCGGCCGGTGTTGGCTGCCGTAGATCGAGAGTTCACAGCAGTGCCGGCGTTGCTACAAGCAATCACTCTTTTCTAAACACCACCTATCCAATGTGGGAGCGTGCTTGCTCGCTCCCACACTTTGGAATTGCGTTATCAAATGATGGTAGTAGATCAGCCAGCCAAGGCGCTAGCTCAATCAACTGCGCAACCATTGGCTGGAAAAAGCCCTATACCTGACTTGATCGTTCCCACGCTCCGCGTGGGAATGCATCCTGTGATGCTCCGCGTCACGGCTTTAAAAGCGGACGCAGAGCGTCCAACGCGGCATTCCCACGCAGAGCGTGGGAACGATCAGCCCGCCTGGTGCGCCGCGTCCTTTCTGCAAAATTGGCAAGCGGCCGTTCTCGTCTATCCTCAAACCCAACACTGCGACACCAAACCACACCCGCCCTTTTTACTTATCCCCCCCGATCAGGCTAAATACCCGCCTGATCGTTTAACCCTACGGATTATCCGCCATGGCCCGTCAACGCTTTGCAATTGCCTGGATCGCCTGCCTTGCAGTGCTGTTCAATGCGTTTGCCATGCCGTTGGCCAGTGCAATGCAGCAGACCGATGACCCGGTCAAGCGTCTGATGTGGGGCGGGTTCTGTTCGTCCAATGGCGCGAGCCTCAAGGCGATTGCCCTGGGCAAGCTGGAAATTCCCGCACCGCCGG
>NZ_BCBO01000058.1:0-31660 GCF_001320835.1 Pseudomonas sp. NBRC 111138
ATCACTCCGCCATGCAGCATTGCTGGTGTTGCTCGGGTTCTGCGCCGTTGGTGGCGTTGCCGGGGCATGTGCCGCAGTTGTATGTGACGCGCTTCGAGGCGGTGCAGAACTTGCCGCCGCGCTTATTGCGCAATCCAACCCCGCGCCAGCAATGGCCGAGCCTTAACCCCCGCGCTTCTCCAACGGTCTGATCTTCTTCGCAAGTGAACTGCGTTTAGAACCGTTCTGGAGAACTGCCATGCTTAAATCTTCCCTGCTTCTGGCTGCGTTGCTGCTGCCGGTGTTCAGTGCTGCCAATGCCGAAGACTACAAGGCCGGCGATTTGCTGGTGAGCGACCCCTGGTCTCAGGAGTTGCCACCGAATGCGCCTACCGTCGCCGCCTACTTTGTAATTCATAACACCGGGGCGGCCCCGGATCGCCTGCTCAGCGTTGAAACCAGCGTTGCCGAAAAAGCCGAGCTGCATGAGCACGTGATGCAAGGCGATTTGATGAAGATGCAACAAGTGCCCAGCGTCGCCGTACCGGCCAAGGGTGAACTGACCTTCGCGCCGATGGCCTATCACGTCATGCTGCTTGGCCTCAAAGACCGCAGCCTGCTGGCCGACGGCAAGCAATTCCCGCTGACCCTGACCTTCGAAAAAGCCGGCAAGGTCGAGGTGCAAGTGTCGGTGCACAAAGCGCCGCCAATGGCCGGCCACGAGCACATGCACGCCCAGTAAGCCAACCTCGATGGGCGCCCCTCGCGCCAGGTTGTCTCCCCACCGCCGCCTGATGCGCGGCAGTTGGATCAGCCTGTTCGCCATGCTGATGATTTTTATCGGTCCGCTGATTTCCCAAGCGATGCCGATGGATCATCACGCCAGCATGTCCATGACCATGGACATGCCCAACTGCCATGGTGAACCTGCGCAGCACAGCAAAGCCCCGGACGAGCATCATGTTCTCTGGGAAAAATGCGGCTATTGCAGCTTGCTGTTCAGTTGCCCGGCCCTGCCCGGCAGCGTCTCCTACGTAACCCTCGGCACCCCGCCGCCCGCCAACGCCCTCACCCCCGCCACGCGCCTGGGCCATGCCCGGCAGAGCATCTTCCCCGGAGCCCGCAGCCGCGCGCCGCCCATCGTTTCGTAAGCCCTTCACCGCGTTACTTCACCCCGGCCGACTTTAGACAGACAGCCGCAGGCTGCTGGCCGTGTTGTTTACGATTGATTGATGGAATTTGTCATGTCCAGGTTTTCTGCTGACACCCGTTTGGGAAGTACTGCCCTGCTCACCGCCTTATGCGGCGCACTATTGGCTGCCCACGCTTACGCCGACGAGCATGAGCTGAGCCCTACCGTCATCACCGCGATCGCCCCCAGCTCACCGCTGACCGTGGTCACCAACCCCAAAGACCCTCGCCAACCGGTGCCCGCCAGCGATGGTGGCGACTACCTCAAGACCATCCCCGGCTTCGCCCTGGTGCGCAACGGCGGCACCAATGGCGACCCGGTGCTGCGCGGCATGTTCGGCTCGCGTCTGAATATCCTCACCAACGGCGGCATGATGCTCGGCGCCTGCCCGGGCCGCATGGATGCGCCAACTTCGTATATTTCGCCGGAAACCTACGACAAGCTCACCGTGATCAAAGGCCCGCAAACCGTGCTCTGGGGCCCGGGCGCATCAGCGGGCACCATCCTGTTCGACCGTGAACCCGAGCAGTTCGGCGAGCTGGGCACGCGGGTCAACGCCAGCGTATTGGCCGGTTCCAACGGGCGTTTCGACAAGGTCATCGATGCCGCTGCAGGCGGCCCATTGGGCTATGTGCGCGTGATCGGCAACCAGGCCCACGCCGACGATTACAAGGACGGCAACAACGACACCGTCGCCTCGCGTTATGACAAGTGGAACGGTGACGTGGCTGTGGGCTTCACGCCCGACGCCGACACCCTGCTGGAACTCACCGCCGGGCGTGGCGATGGTGAAGCGCGCTACGCCGGCCGCGGCATGGACGGCTCGCAGTTCCTGCGCGAAAGCCTGGGGCTGCGTTTCGAGAAATCCAATATCGGCGAGGTGCTGGATAAGGTCGAGGCCCAGGTCTACTACAACTACGCCGACCATGTGATGGACAACTACAGCCTGCGTGTCCCTTCGGGCACCGGCATGATGGCGGGCCCCATGGCGTCCAACGTCGACCGCCGCACCCTTGGCGCACGCATCAAGGCGACCTGGCGCTGGGCGGATGTGCAATTGATCAGCGGCCTGGATGCGCAGACCAATGAACACCGTGCGCGCAGCAGCATGGGCATCGACACGCATAAGGATTTGCCGCGCAACAAGGACGCCAACTTCCACAACTATGGTGTGTTCGGTGAATTGACCTGGTACGCCGCCGACAACGATCGCCTGATCACCGGCGCACGCCTGGACCGCGCCTCGGCCAAGGACTTCCGTCAACGCACCGGCTCGGGAATGATGTCGCGCCCGAACCCGACCGCCGGCGACACCCGCGCCGATACATTGCCCTCGGGCTTTGTGCGTTATGAGCACGACCTAGCGGACAGCCCCACCACGCTGTATGCCGGCCTGGGCCACGCGGAACGTTTCCCGGATTACTGGGAGCTGTTTTCCCCCAACACCGGCGCGGCCGGTTCGGTGAATGCCTTCGACGGCGTGAAGCCCGAGAAAACCACCCAGCTCGACTTCGGTGCCCAGTACAAGAGCGCCGACCTGGAAGCCTGGGTGTCGGGCTATGTCGGCCAGGTGCGCGACTTCATCCTGTTCGACTACAGGCCCGGCATGATGGGCACCACCTCCCAGGCGCGCAATGTGGACGCACGTATCATGGGCGGCGAAGTGGGCGCAGCGTACAAGCTGAGCCAACACTGGAAAGCCGACGCCAGCCTCGCCTATGCCTGGGGCAAGAACAGCAGCGACGGCAAGGCGCTGCCGCAAATGCCACCGCTGGACACGCGCCTGGGCCTGACCTACAGCGAAGACGATTGGAGCGCTGGTGCGTTGTGGAGGGTGGTCGCGGCGCAACACCGTATCGATCCAAACAAAGGCAACGTGGTCGGCAAGGACTACGACAAGAGTGGCGGCTTCGGCGTGTTCTCGCTGAACGCGGCATACCGCGTCAACAAGCACTTCAAGGTCAGCACCGGGGTCGACAACCTGTTCGGCAAGGCTTATGCCGAGCATCTGAATCTGGCCGGTAACGCAGGCTTCGGTTACCCAGCCAACGACCCGCAGGCCATCAAGGAGCCGGGCCGTACGCTCTGGACCAAGGTGGACATGAGCTTCTAAAAGCATCGCAGGCAAGCCTGCGCCCACAGGTGGAATACATTCCAATGTGGGAGCTGGCTTGCCTGCGATGACGGTGTAACAGACCAAGAAAAATCAAAAGCCTTATGCGGAGCACCCGATGACCACACAAAAAATTCCCTTCTACAACCTGGCCTGGCGCTGGCACTTTTACGCCGGCCTCTTCGTCGCCCCCTTCATGGTGCTGCTGGCCCTCACCGGCATCATCTACCTGTTCAAACCCCAGCTCGACCCGCTGATGTACGGCCACCTGCTCACCGTGCCCGCCGCCGAACACGCGCTGAGCGCCGACGAGCAACTGCAGCGCGTCCAGGCCGCCTACCCCCACGCCGCGATCAGCAAATACCTGCCCCCTGCCGACGCCACTCGCAGCGCGCAGTTCGTGATGCGCAACGATGCCCACGAGGTGACGGTGTTCATCGACCCCTATCGCGGCACCGTCCTCGGTGAGCAGGACGCAAACAACAACCTGCAAGCCATCGTCCGCGCCCTGCACGGCGAACTGATGATCGGCACCGTCGGCGATCGCCTGATCGAACTCGCCGCCGGCTGGGGCGTGATGCTGGTGGTGTCCGGCCTGTACCTGTGGTGGCCGCGGGGCAAGTCATCTGCAGGCATTCTGTGGCCTCGCTTCAATACCCGTGGTCGGGTGTTCTGGCGTGACCTGCACGCTGTCGCCGGCTTCTGGGGCGCGGCGTTCCTGCTGGTGATGCTGCTCAGCGGCATGACCTGGACCGGGTTCTGGGGCAAGCAATACGCCGACCTGTGGAACACCTTCCCAGCCGCGATGTGGAACAGCGTGCCGCAGTCCGACCAGCAGGCCCGTGTGCTCAACACCGCCACCCAGCAGACCGTGCCCTGGGCCCTGGAAAACACGCCGATGCCAATGTCCGGCGACCACGCCGAGCATATGAATCACGGCGCAATGCACGCAGGCCCGGCCGCACCCACGGTGCGTCTGCAACAGGTGGTCGACCTGGCCAACGCACGCAAGGTCGAGCCCGGCTACAGCATTACCTTCCCCACCACCGCCACTGGTGTATTCACCGTCGCGGTGTTCGCCGACGACCCGCGCAACGACGCCACCCTGCACGTGGACCAGTACACCGGCAAGGTCCTGGCCGATGTACGTTGGGATCATTACAACCTGGTCGCACGCGCCACCGAAACCGGCGTGATGCTGCACGAAGGCAAGATGTTCGGCTGGGTCAACCAACTGATCGTGCTGTTGATCTGCCTGATGATTCTGCTCAGCGCGGTCAGCGGCGTGGTGATCTGGTGGAAGCGCCGGCCACAAGGCGGGCTAGGTGTACCGCCGCTGCGCCATGACCTGCCCAAGTGGAAAACCGCGATGGCGATCATGCTCGGGCTGGCGATCATTTTTCCGTTGGTAGGGGCTTCGTTGGTCCTGGTGTGGGCGCTGGATCGCTTGTTGCTGTCACGCATCAGCGCAACCGCCTGAAGCATTGTCGCGCAACGCCCTCTTTTGAAGCCTGCCGTGCACTCAACGGCCTCCGTGGCGCCAACCTGGTGCGCCACGGAGCGGCTTTACCTCCCGAACCCGCCGGTAACCCGTGTCTGGCGTAGCAGGCACAGCCTTTGCAAAGCCCTGTGTATCTGCCCCACAACAATTATCGGTACACGGAGATCGCACCATGAAGCGTCGCAGCTTGATCAAGGCTTTCACTTTGTCGGCATCCATTGCCGCCATGGGTTTGACCTGGACCGTCCAGGCCGCCGAGACCATCAAGGTCGGCATCCTGCACTCGCTGTCCGGGACCATGGCGATCTCCGAAACCTCGCTCAAAGACATGGCGCTGATGACCATCGACGAGATCAACGCCAAGGGCGGGGTGAACGGCAAGATGCTCGAACCGGTGGTGATGGACCCGGCGTCCAACTGGCCGCTGTTCGCCGAGAAAGGTCGGCAACTGTTGACCCAGGACAAGGTGGCCGTGGTGTTCGGCTGCTGGACCTCGGTGTCGCGTAAATCCGTACTGCCGGTGTTCGAAGAACTCAACGGCTTGCTGTTCTACCCGGTGCAGTACGAAGGCGAAGAGATGTCGCCCAACGTGTTCTATACCGGTGCGGCCCCGAACCAGCAGGCGATCCCGGCGGTGGAATACCTGATGAGCGAAGAAGGCGGCAGCGCCAAGCGTTTCTTCCTGCTCGGCACCGACTACGTGTACCCGCGCACCACCAACAAGATCCTGCGCTCGTTCCTGCATTCCAAAGGCGTGGCGGATAAAGACATCGAGGAGGTCTACACCCCGTTCGGCCACGCCGATTACCAGACCATCGTCGCCAACATCAAGAAGTTCTCCGCCGGTGGCAAGACCGCGGTGGTCTCCACCGTGAACGGCGACTCCAACGTGCCCTTCTACAAAGAACTGGCCAACCAGGGCTTGAAAGCCACCGAGGTACCGGTGGTGGCGTTCTCGGTGGGTGAAGAAGAACTGCGCGGCATCGACACCAAGCCGCTGGTGGGCAACCTCGCGGCCTGGAACTACTTCCAGTCGGTGGAAAACCCGGTGAACCAGAAGTTCGTGGCCGACTGGAAAGCCTACGCCAAGAAACACAACCTGCCGGGCGCCGACAAAGCCGTGACCAACGACCCGATGGAAGCCACCTATGTGGGCATCCATATGTGGGCGCAGGCGGCGGAAAAAGCCAAGTCCACCGACGTCGACAAGGTGCGTGAAGCCCTGGGCGGCCAGACCTTCGCTGCGCCGTCGGGCTTCACCCTGACCATGGACAAGACCAACCACCACCTGCACAAGCCGGTGATGATCGGTGAGATCCAGGCCGACGGGCAGTTCTCGGTGGTGTGGCAGACCGAAGCGCCGATTCGTGCACAGCCGTGGAGCCCTTACATTCCGGGCAATGACAAAAAACCGGACTATGCCGTGAAGAGCAACTAACGCCCCCACGGCTCGAATGTGGGACATGGTCACTGTGGGAGCTGGCTTGCCTGCGATGCAAACAACTCGGTGTGCCTGACACACCGCAGCGATGCCATCGCAGGCAAGCCAGCTCTTACACACAGCCTGCTCCCACACTGTCCCCGCATGACCAGGACATTTTTATATGCCCACTGCCCTCCACCGCCTCATCCTCGCCCTGCTGTTGTTGCTGCCCTTTGGCGCACACGCCAGCGACGCCGAAGACTTCCTTGCCGCCAACCCGGTGCAGCAAGCCAAACTCCTGCAGGACTGGGCCGCCCAACCCGACCCAACGCGTATCGAGTTGGTGGATGCCCTTGAGCAAGGCCAACTCACGCTCAACGGTGAAACCAAGACCGTGCGCCTGAACAACCGCCTGCGCGGTTTGATCAATAACGTGCAAGCCAGCCAGCAACTGCTCGCCGCCGACCCCAAGGTGCGCCTGGACGCAGCGCGCACCCTGCAAAAAAGCGCGGTGCCTGCACAACTTAAATTCCTCGACCAGCAGGTCGCCGCCGAGACGGATGAGCAGGTGCACAGCGCCCTCAGCCTGGCCCTGGCCAACCTGCAACTGGTCGACCCCGACCCGGTGGTGCGCCTGGCGGCCGTGCGCTTGCTCGGCAGCACCGGCGACCCGCTGGCCCGCACGCGCCTAGAGGCGCTGCTGGCGCCAGGCGTGGAAGCCGACGCCGCCGTACACACTGCCGCTGAGACCAGCCTGGCCCAGGTCAAACGCAAACTGATGATGGGTGAGATCCTCGGCCAGGCGTTCAGCGGCATGTCCCTGGGCTCGATCCTGCTGCTGGCGGCCCTGGGCCTGGCGATCACCTTCGGCCTGCTCGGCGTGATCAACATGGCCCACGGCGAGATGCTGATGCTCGGCGCCTACTCCACCTATGTGGTGCAATTGATGATGCAGCGCTATGTGCCCCAGGCCATCGAGTTCTACCCGTTGATCGCGTTGCCGGTGGCGTTTTTTGTCACTGCGGCCATCGGCATGGCGCTGGAACGTACGGTGATTCGCCACCTGTATGGCCGCCCCCTGGAAACTCTGCTCGCCACCTGGGGCATCAGCCTGATGCTGATCCAGCTGGTGCGTCTGGTATTCGGCGCGCAGAACGTCGAAGTGTCGAACCCGGCCTGGCTGTCTGGCGGCATCCAGGTACTGCCCAACCTGGTGCTGCCGTACAACCGCATCGTGATCATTGCCTTCGCGCTGTTCGTGGTGGTGCTCACCTGGCTGCTGCTGAACAAGACGCGCCTGGGTCTGAACGTGCGCGCCGTCACCCAGAACCGCAACATGGCCGCCTGCTGCGGCGTGCCCACCGGGCGCGTGGACATGCTCGCCTTTGGCCTCGGCTCCGGTATCGCAGGTTTGGGCGGCGTGGCGCTGAGCCAGATCGGCAACGTCGGCCCGGACCTGGGCCAGAGCTACATCATCGACTCGTTCCTGGTGGTGGTGCTCGGCGGCGTCGGCCAGTTGGCCGGCAGTGTCATGGCCGCCTTTGGCTTAGGAATAGCCAACAAAATCCTCGAACCCCAGATCGGCGCCGTGCTCGGCAAGATCCTGATCCTCGCGCTGATCATTCTGTTTATCCAGAAACGCCCGCAAGGACTCTTCGCACTGAAAGGACGGGTGATCGACTGATGAACCAGCCATTGATGCTTACGGCCACGCAAAAGGCCGGCCCCAAAGTCACGATTGCAGTCGGTGCAGTCATCCTGCTCCTGCTGCTGGCGTTGCCCCTGTGTTCGTTATTGTCTGCGGACAACCCGCTGCATGTGTCGGCCTACACCTTGACCCTGGTGGGCAAGATTCTCTGTTACGCCATCGTCGCCCTGGCGCTGGACCTGGTGTGGGGTTACGCGGGGATGTTGTCCCTGGGCCACGGTTTGTTCTTCGCCCTGGGCGGCTACGCCATGGGCATGTACTTGATGCGCCAGGCGGCAGGCAGCGAGTTGCCGGCGTTCATGACCTTTTTGTCCTGGACCGAATTGCCCTGGTACTGGGCCGGCACCGACCACTTCCTGTGGGCGTTGTGCCTGGTGGTACTGGCCCCCGGTGTGCTGGCCTTGGTGTTCGGTTTCTTCGCCTTCCGCTCGCGGATCAAGGGCGTGTATTTCTCGATCATGACCCAGGCCCTGACGTTCGCGGGGATGCTGTTGTTCTTTCGCAACGAGACCGGGTTCGGCGGCAACAACGGCTTTACCAACTTCCGCAGCATCTTAGGTTTTGGCATCACTGAACCTGGCACCCGGGCGGTGTTGTTTTTCGCCACGGTGCTGTTGCTGGTGGCCAGCCTCTACATCGGCTGGCGCCTGGCGAAAAGCAAGTTCGGCCGCGTGCTCACCGCCCTGCGCGATGCCGAGAACCGCCTGATGTTCTGCGGCTACGACCCACGCGGTTTCAAGCTGTTCGTGTGGGTGTTGAGCGCAGTGTTGTGCGGGCTTGCCGGTGCGCTGTATGTGCCGCAGGTGGGCATCATCAACCCCAGCGAAATGTCACCGACCAACTCCATCGAAGCCGCCGTGTGGGTAGCGCTGGGCGGGCGTGGCACGTTGATCGGGCCGTTGCTCGGCGCTGGTGTGGTCAATGGCATGAAGAGCTGGTTCACCGTGGCCTTCCCCGAGTACTGGCTGTTCTTCCTAGGCGCGCTGTTCATCATCGTCACCCTGTACCTGCCCAAGGGCGTTATCGGCCTGCTGAAGAAATGAGGAACGTCATGCTTGAACCTATTTTCGACGCAGGCAGCGGCCGCGATGCGATTGGCATCGGCCAGGTCGCGGGCAAAGGGCTCAACACCCGGCACGGCACCATTCTGACCCTGGAAGATATCAGCGTCAGCTTCGACGGTTTCAAGGCCCTCAACGACCTGAACCTGTACATCGGTGTTGGCGAATTGCGCTGCATCATCGGCCCCAACGGCGCGGGCAAGACCACGCTGATGGACGTGATCACCGGCAAGACCCGGCCCAGCCACGGCAAGGCCTGGTTTGGCGAGACCCTGGACCTGACCCGCATGAGCGAAGTGCAGATCGCCCAGGCCGGCATCGGGCGCAAGTTCCAGAAGCCCACGGTGTTCGAAGCCTTGAGCGTGTTCGAAAACCTCGAGCTGGCGCAGAAGACCGACAAGTCGGTGTGGGCCAGCCTGCGTGCGCGCCTGAACGGGGAACAGAAGCACCGCATCGAGGAAGTGCTCGACACCATCCGCCTCACCGCCTCCGTGCATCGCCCCGCCGGTTTGCTGTCCCACGGCCAGAAGCAGTTTCTGGAAATCGGCATGTTGCTGATGCAAGACCCGCAACTGTTGCTGCTGGATGAACCGGTAGCAGGCATGACCGATGCCGAAACCGAATTCACCGCCGAGCTGTTCAAGCGCCTGGCCGGCAAGCACTCGTTGATGGTGGTGGAACATGACATGGGGTTTGTCGGCTCGATTGCCGACCACGTGACGGTGTTGCATCAGGGCAGCGTACTGGCCGAAGGGTCGCTGGAACAGGTGCAGGAAAACGAGCGGGTGATCGAGGTTTACCTCGGCCGCTAACGCTGACACGAACGGCTGATCGTTCCCACGCTCCGCGTGGGAATGCCAAGTTGGACGCTCCGCGTCCCGCTGAGCAACGGTGACGCAGAGCGTCACGGGAAGCATTCCCACGCAGAGCGTGGGAACGATCATTGAGGAGAATCGAACATGCTGCAAGTCGACAAGCTGCACCAGTACTACGGCGGTAGCCACATCCTGCGTGGGCTGTCTTTTGACGTGAAGATCGGTGAAGTCACCTGCCTGCTGGGCCGCAACGGCGTGGGCAAGACCACCCTGCTCAAGTGCCTGATGGGCCTGCTGCCGGCCAAGGAGGGCGCAGTGAACTGGGAAGGCAAGGCCATCACCGGCTTCAAGCCGCACCAGCGCGTACATGCCGGCATCGCCTACGTGCCCCAGGGCCGGGAGATATTCGGGCGGCTGACCGTAGAAGAAAACCTGCTGATGGGACTGTCACGTTTTCCCGGCTCCGAAGCCAAAGAGGTGCCGGCCTTCATCTACGAGCTTTTCCCGGTGTTGCTGCAAATGAAGCATCGACGTGGCGGTGACTTGTCCGGCGGGCAGCAGCAACAGTTGGCGATTGGCCGTGCCCTGGCGAGCCGCCCGCGCCTGTTGATTCTCGATGAGCCCACCGAAGGCATCCAGCCGTCGGTGATCAAGGAAATCGGCGCGGTGATCAAGAAGCTCGCGGAGCGCGGCGATATGGCGATCCTGTTGGTGGAGCAGTTCTATGACTTTGCCGCTGAACTGGCTGACCAGTACCTGGTGATGTCCCGTGGCGAAATCATGCAGCAGGGCCGTGGTGAAAATATGGAACGCGAAGGTGTGCGCGGGCTGGTAACCATCTAATCTGTAGCCTCCTAACGATAAGCACACGCCATGAACCTGCCCGTTACCCCTGCCCTGTTCACGCCCAGCTGGCACGCCGAGCTGGAACTCGGCTACGCGCGTGTCAATGACACCACGCGCCCGGTGCTGCGCCGCCACCTTGGCCCGCTGCGGGTGCAAAAACACCTGTACGCCGAAGGCCCCGAGGTATGCCAGCACATCATCGTGCATCCGCCCGGCGGGATTGCCGGTGGCGATCGCCTGGACATCAGCGCCCATGTGGGCACGGGTGCCTGGGCACAACTGACCAGCCCCGGCGCCGCCAAGTGGTACCGCGCCAGCGGCCCGGCGTTTCAACACGTCAAGTTGACCGTCGAGGCCGGCGCGACGCTGGAATGGCTGCCTCAGGAAACCATCGTATTCAGCGCCGCCCAGGCCGAACTGACCACGCGAGTGGAGCTGTCGGGCGATGCGCGGTTGTTCTACTGGGATGTGGTCGCTCTGGGCCGCCCGGCCAGTGGCGAACGGTTCGACCTTGGCCACTTTCAATCGCACCTGGACATTCGCCGCGACGGCCAGTTGCTCTGGCATGAGCGCCAGCGCATTGTGGGCGCCGATGGATTGCTGGATTCGCCTATCGGGCTGGATGGGCAACCGGTGTTTGCCACGTTGCTGGTGACCGGTGAGCTCGACCCTGAACTGCTTGAGCAATGCCGCTCACTGCCCCATGCGGTGCGCGGGGATTTGACCCAATTGCCTGGCTTACTGGTGGCGCGTTGTTTGGCCAGTGAAGCGCTGCTGGCGCGGGGGTGGTTGATTGATTTATGGCGGCTTTTACGCCCGGCGCTGTTTGGGCGTGAAGCAGTCGCACCAAGAATCTGGAGCACATGAAGATGCGCCCTATTGTAGGAGCGAGCTTGCTCGCGAAAATCGTTAACGATAACGCGGGCATCCTGAATGCACGCGGCGCCCTCGGGTTTTTCGCGAGCAAGCTCGCTCCTACAGGGGTAAGCGCTCGTCTTTTTAACTGCCTTACTACGGACTGAACCATGGACCTGACCCCACGGGAAAAAGACAAACTGCTGATCTTCACCGCAGGCCTGGTCGCCGAACGGCGCCTGGCACGCGGAGTGAAGCTCAACTACCCGGAGACCATCGCCTATATCTCCGCCGCCCTGATGGAAGGCGCCCGCGATGGCCGCACGGTGGCCGACCTGATGCACTACGGCACCACCCTGCTCAGCCGCGAACAGGTTATGGAAGGTATCCCGGAAATGATCCCGGATATCCAGGTGGAAGCCACGTTCCCCGACGGCACCAAGCTGGTCACCGTCCACCAGCCCATTGCCTGAGGCGCAGCCATGATTCGTGATGCAACCGAACACGACCTGCCGGCGATCCGCGCCATCTACAACGACGCGGTGTTGAACACCACGGCGATCTGGAACGAGCAACCGGTGGACCTGGCCAACCGCCAGGCCTGGTTCAGTGCGCGCCAGGCCCAGCAGTACCCGATCCTGGTCACGGTGGACAACGACGAAGTCACCGGCTACGCCTCATTCGGCGACTGGCGCCCCTTCGAAGGCTTCCGCTACAGCGTCGAACACTCGGTATACGTGCGCAATGACCAGCGCGGCAAAGGCCTCGGCCCGCGCCTGATGCAGGCCCTGATCGAGCGCGCCCGCAGCCGCGGCAAGCACGTCATGGTCGCCGCCATCGAAAGCGGCAACCTGGCCTCGATCTGCCTGCATGAGCGCCTGGGCTTCGTGACTACCGGGCAAATGCCGCAAGTGGGCATCAAGTTCGGCCGCTGGCTGGACCTGACCTTTATGCAACTGACGTTGAATCCGGGCGCCGAACCGCCCCAGGAGTGAGATCGATGAGCGCTGCACAACTGCGTCGAGTCAATGCTGAAAGCTTTGCCCATTACCGCCGGGGCTTGATCGAGCTGTTGCTGGACGCGGTGCAGCACGGCGCTTCGGTGGGCTTCATGGCCGACTTCGATGAGGCCCAGGCCCGGGACTACCTGACCGGCGTGCAAGCCGGCGTCGAGGACACCAGCCTGCTGCTGTGGGTAGTGGTGCGCGACGAGCAGGTGATCGCCAGCGTGCAATTGGCGTTGTGCCAGAAAGCCAACGGCCTGAACCGCGCCGAGGTGCAAAAGTTGCTGGTGCACAGCAGCGCCCGTCGCCATGGCCTGGGCCAGCAATTGATGAATACCCTGGAACTCGCCGCGCGCCAGCACAAGCGTGGCCTGCTGTACCTGGACACCGAGGCCGGCTCCGGCGCCGAAGCCTTTTACCAGTCGCTGCGCTACACCAAGCTCGGTGAACTGCCCGACTATTGCCAAAGCCCGGACGGGCGTTACAGCCCGACCGCCATCTACTTCAAGACCCTGGGGCAACCTGCATGATTCCTGGTGAATATCAGATCCAGCCTGGCGAGATCGAACTGAATGTCGGCCGCCGCACCCTCATCGTCGGCGTAGCCAACAGCGGCGACCGGCCGATCCAGGTGGGCTCGCATTACCACTTTTTCGAGACCAATGACGCGCTGGAATTCGACCGCGCGGCCAGCCGTGGCATGCGCCTTAATATTCCGGCGGGCACGGCGGTGCGGTTTGAGCCGGGGCAACGTCGGGAGGTGGAGTTGGTGGAGTTGAGTGGTGCAAGGCGGGTATTTGGGTTTGCAGGGCGAGTCATGGGCGACCTTTAGGGCCTCATCGCAGGCGAGCCAGCTCCCACCGTTGGAATGCAATTAGATCGTTCCCACGCTCCGCGTGGGAACGCCGCCAGGGACGCTCTGCGTCCGCTCTTTACGTCGTGACGCAAAGCGTCACAGGATGCATTCCCACGCAGAACGTGGGAACGATCGAGGACACACCCATGAAGATATCCAGACAAGCCTACGCCGACATGTACGGCCCCACCGTCGGTGACAAGGTGCGCCTGGCCGACACCGAACTGTTCGTCGAAGTCGAGCAGGACTTCACCGTCTACGGCGAAGAGGTCAAATTCGGCGGCGGCAAGGTTATCCGTGACGGCCAGGGCCAGAGCCAATTGCTCGCCCATGAAGTGGTCGACACGCTGATCACCAACGCATTGATCATCGACCACTGGGGCATCGTCAAGGCCGACGTCGGCTTGAAGAATGGCCGCATCCACGCGATTGGCAAAGCCGGCAACCCGGACATCCAGCCCGGCGTGACCATGGCCATCGGCGCCAGCACCGAAGTGATTGCCGGTGAAGGCATGATCCTCACCGCCGGCGGCATCGACTCCCACGTGCATTTCATTTGCCCACAGCAGATCGAAGAGGCCCTGACCAGCGGCGTCACCACCATGATCGGCGGCGGCACGGGGCCGGCCACCGGCACCAACGCCACCACCTGCACTTCCGGCCCGTGGCACCTTGCGCGGATGCTGCAGGCCAGCGATTCGTTCCCGATGAACATTGGCTTTACCGGCAAGGGCAACGCCAGTTTGCCCGAGCCGCTGATCGAGCAGGTCAAGGCCGGTGCTATCGGCTTGAAGCTACATGAAGACTGGGGCACCACACCCGCGAGCATCGACAACTGCCTGAGCGTCGCCGATGCCTACGACGTGCAGGTGGCGATCCACAGTGACACCCTCAATGAGTCGGGCTTTGTCGAAACCACCCTCGCCGCGCTCAAGGGCCGCACCATCCACACGTACCACACCGAAGGTGCCGGTGGCGGCCATGCACCGGACATCATCAAGGCCTGCGGCTTCCCCAATGTGCTGCCCAGCTCCACCAACCCGACGCGGCCGTTCACGCGTAATACCATCGACGAACACCTGGACATGTTGATGGTGTGTCACCACCTGGACCCAAGCATTGCCGAAGACGTGGCCTTCGCCGAAAGCCGCATCCGCCGCGAAACCATCGCCGCCGAAGACATCCTGCACGACCTCGGCGCGTTCTCGATGATCAGCTCCGACAGCCAGGCCATGGGCCGTGTCGGCGAAGTGATCACGCGCACCTGGCAGACCGCCGACAAGATGAAAAAACAGCGTGGCCCCCTGCCGGGCGACGGCGTGGGCAACGATAACTTCCGCGCCAAACGCTACATCGCCAAGTACACCATCAACCCGGCGATCACCCACGGTATCAGCCATATCGTCGGTTCCATCGAAGTCGGCAAATGGGCCGACCTGGTGCTGTGGCGCCCGGCGTTTTTCGGCATCAAGCCCACGCTGATCCTCAAGGGCGGCGCCATTGCTTCGAGCCTGATGGGCGACGCCAACGCCTCGATCCCGACGCCGCAGCCGGTGCATTACCGCCCCATGTTCGCCAGCTTCGGCAGCTCCCTGCACGCCACCAGCCTGACGTTTATCAGCCAGGCCGCGCAGGCGGCCGGACTGCCCGAGGCCCTGGGCCTGAAGAAGCAGATCGCGGTGGTCAAAGGTTGCCGCGACGTGCAGAAAACCGACCTGATCCACAACGATTACCTGCCGGATATCGAGGTGGACCCACAGACCTATCAGGTCAAGGCTGACGGTCAGTTGCTGTGGTGCGAACCGGCCGAGGTGTTGCCGATGGCCCAGCGGTACTTCCTGTTCTAGAGGATGGCGCGGATCGCTTGATCGGTCAGTGTCTGGTTCAAGGTGATCAGTTCGGCATTGATGCGACCAAAGGTGTCGTCGTAGTCTTGCTGGGACATCAGTTGCCCCGGCTCACTTTCCGAAGCCGGTCGGCCCAGGCGCTGGGCCGACCGGCTGATGGTTTGGCGCAGGGCCTGCCTCGCGCTCTCAGGGAGGTTGGCTGCGGCGGCCCATTGTTCCTGCGCGGCCTGATAGTCAATCAGTGCATCGAATTTTGCGGCAATCGACGCGTAGTCAGCTGGATGAGCCCGCTGCAGAAAGTCGGTCCACATCGGTTGCTCCAGCAGGTTGCCACGCAGCAGCTCGCCTTGGTCCAGTAGCTGTACGCGGTTGAATGCCGCCTCGACCATGGGCGCCGTCACATAATCCTCGCGGAACATCATGCTCCGCGATTGCCAGGGCAGGTCCAGACGGGTTGCCAATGGCGTTGTGTACGCCAGGTAGATCTCGACTTCGTCGATATCAGCGATCAAATTGCCGCGGGCATCGTAATGATCGATGCGTGCGCCTTTGGCGTCGTACTCCGGAAACTTGACGCCGTCATCCTGCAGTTGGGACACGCGCTCATGGGCGATACGGCCCAACTCATCGAGCCGCCACTTGCCCCTGGCCAGGTTGAAGACAGTTTTGCGCACGGAGGCCACGTCCTCGCTGAAGTACGCCGACCAATGCAGCACGGCAACGCCCATCGCATTGAACATCTGGGCTCCGGCGTCCACGCAGGCCGCAGGGTCCCGGGCCATCAGGAACAACTGCTCGCGCAATTCGGCGTCTTCGCCCATCGCCTCAAGTATGCGCCAGACCTTGGCGGTCAGTTCCGGCAACCATACGCCGCCCCTGAGTGTCGAGTCCCCGGAGTTTCTGACGGCACGAAGAACATTGAAAAAGCCCTCAGAGCCAAACGAACCTTCAAGCATGTCCCATAACACCTGCCTGGAGGGCCATTCCTGCGCCGAATAACCGGTTTTCCACCGCTCGCTGTCGAGCGCGCCCCTTTTCGGCAATTGGCGATCCGGATCCCGGCCGGCAGCCTCGATGTACCGCTTGAATTGAGCAAGCAGTTCAGGCGTCAGCGTTTCACGGGTGAGGAAGGTTTTCGCCACAATCAATGCCTTATCCGAGCCCGGCGCGAACTCGGGAATCCGCGCTATCGGGTTCTGCCGCATATCCAGAATGAAGTCTTCCGGCCTGGGCACACGGAACACACTGCCAGGCCACTCCACCAGGCTTGTTTCATTGAGCAGCAAGGTATGTAAGCGCGGCATGCGCCCGACATCCGGTGGCAAGCCGAGTGGGTTCATTTCCAAAAATAACTCTTTGAGATGCACCCGATCTTTCAAACGCAAGACGTCTTCAGGCGTAAGGACAATACTGTTACCGCCCAAATGCAACCGCTGCAAATGCGGCATCTGTTCGATGGCTGACGGCAGGCGTGTCAGTTGAGCGGCCTCGATCCCTAATCGACGCAGACCGCGAAAGTTGGCGAGCAGTGGCTGCACATCCGCATCCGTCAGCTGCGAGCCTTCGGTTCCCACAATGCCCAAGTAGCTGACATGGTCGAAGTTTGCAGTCAGTGCGGGCAAGGTTCGGAGCTGCTGCGCCAGGTCCTCTTCCAACCATTCGATTTTCTGCCCCAAGAGGCGCCCATTTCGATCGTAGTGCCGTGGGCCAACCTTTCTCCAGGCGTCATCCAGCGCCGTATAAATCTTGCGCCTGGCCCTCAGCACCTGACGTTGCTGGTCACCGAACGGTTCCATGCCCTGGGGCGGTGTGCTCAGCCAGTTGTGCAAGGTGGCCTGCAGGGTCTTGTACTCTTGCTCCAACGCACGCAGCCAGCTCAGATCCAGCGCGCCGCGCTCGTTGATCAGGGCGAGCATTTCGTCCCGGGTGATTTCCGGGTACAGGCTGCGGACCCGCTCGCGTGTGATTTTTTCCCACTCAGTGCCACCGCGCCCGCTCAATGGATAGCCGCGACGCTCGCCCGGCAACACGCTCGGCGGTCGAAAAAACGGCAGCTTTTCCGGCGACATGCCCAAGGCTTTGCGCAACGGTGCTCGGCCTAATGCATGTTGCTGGATCAACCCCTTCAATTGCTCACCCTGGCCGACATGGGGCAGGCCAATCGCGTTGCGATGGGCGTCGGTCAACGCGTGCTGCAAGGCGCCATAGAAACCATTGAGGCCATGCAGATCCTGACCGCGCTCATCAAAGGCTTGATAACGTCCATCCTCCGTACGTGCCAGGACCTTGCGATTGCTCGCCTCCTGAGGGCCAAAACTGGCACGCAATGGGCCTTCAAACCGACCCTCGCGCACTTCCAGGCGCAGATTGTCCGACCAGCCGGGCAGCGCCGGCAGTGTGTGGAGGGCCAGGGTTTCGGTGTCTGGGCCGGCCAACGCATCGAGGTACAAGCCTTCATACGCGAGGGTCAGGCGCATTTGCTGCTGCGCCCGGCGCGCCTTTTCAGCGAGGCGCAGGGGAATGCGCTTGGCGCGGCTCATCGTGTCGCGCTCGGTCGGCGTCGCGTCCGCCAGCACTTCGCGCGCCAAAATCGTCGGCACACCGCTGAAGTCACGCTGGATCAGCATAATCGCGGTGTCGGAGAGTGGCTGCTGCTCGACGTAAATACTCTTCATCAACCGCTCGCGCACCTCGATGGCCCTTTGTTCGAGTTTCAATTGCAGGGCCTCGGTTCTCGCCTCGGGTGTGCGGGCGGTGTAACTGCCCACCAGAGCATCGCGCTGAGGTTCGCTGAACGCTTCGATAATGCGTATGGGCAACTGGCCGCTCATCAATTCGGCGCGGTGGACCTGCACGGTGTCCGCCGCCGCAGCCTGCTGATTACCGTATTTGATCGACGGCCCGCTCAACTCGGTGCCGGAAAATGCCTCGATCGCCTTGCTCGCTGGCCATCCCGGCAACTCCACCGCCAGGGATGCGGCATAGCTGCACAGTGCGCTGCTGAGCGAGCCCTGGCGAATACCCTCGGCGACGCTCACCGCATCGCGATACGCCCTGAACTGGCGCAGGGTGTCGAGCAGGATCGCCGGTACCGGCTCGCCTTCCACATGCACGCGGCGCAGCACGTCCTCACTCACCGCCGCAACGCTGCGCACCTGCTCCAACTCGGCATCACTGAAGCCCTCCGTCACCGGGCCCAATCGCCGCATCAACGTGGCGCCTTCCCAGGTGTGCGGGCGTTCCACTTCATGGTTCCAGAGGCCAGCGCCGTTGCTCTTCAATATCGGTTGATAGGCCTCGGCGCGCGTGGGATGGAGGATGCGGTATTGCTCGGTCAGCGGGTCTTGTTGCACGGCATAGCGTTTACCCTCCAATGGCAGCACGGTCTGGCCATTGTGCCGGTGCAGGCCTTGCTCATCCGCCGCCACTGAAGGTAGGGACGCGGTGTGCTCATAGGTCGACAAGTCGGGTTTCCACAGCCGAGTCTTACCACTGGGGAGAGTGACGGCCTTGAGCTGCTCGATAAACGGCGACACGGTGAAGTGCACCACGGCTGCCTGAACCGCCAGCGTCGCCAGGTTTTCCACCACGTCGGTGATGTGCGCCCAGCCCTCTTCGCGATCGCCTTCGCTCAGCTCGATGACACCTTCGATGACTTCGTAGAGCATTTGCCCGGCCATCGCCACGGCCATCAGCACGCCAAGCGGTGGCACCGCCATGGCCACCAGGTTGAGACCGAACAGGCCAATGCTCATGTAATGCGCGGCGCGCAGTGAGCGCGAGGCCTCATCGACATCGGCGGTGCTCACCGCACGATGCCGCGCATTCTCGAACAGGCGGGCACGCAGGCTGCCCAGGCGATAGGTCCACAGGTCTGCAACTTGCCATAGGTCCGTCAGGGTGTGGGCGCGAATGTTGAATTCAGGGGCAGTGGCATGCACGCGCACGTAGGGATGTGGTTCGCCCAGTGTCGAAGGCGTGGCAAAGGACGGAGAAGTGAGCAGGCGCCCCCATTCCGATCGCAAGGCCTGTGCGCCAAACGGCTGGGGAGGTGCGTCCAGCACCAGTTCGGTCAGCCGTTTGTAGTAGTAGGCGCGGTCTTTGTCGGCAACGAACCGGGCAAAAAAATGCTGGTTCGGCGTAGCCCTCCAGCCTTGAGAGCGGTCAGCTTCCTGGGTGGTTTTCGCGCTCAGGCGCTCGGTCAATGCAGTGCTGAAGTCATTGAAGGTGTCATAACGCTTGATGGGATGGTCGGGGTCATCGGGAATATAAACGATGACCCAGCAGGTGTAGCCAGGCTTGGCGCAAGCGTCGATGACCAGGCAATCATGCAGGTGCAGGTTCATCAGGCTCAGGCTGCGATACACGATGGGCTTGCCGTCGCTGAGAATGTGTTTTTCCCCGGCCGCCACACGCATCAGCAAGGCGTGGTCGCTGTCACCAATGTCGCCCTTGAGCAACGCCAGGTACGCTGCCGCCTTGAAGGCGGCTTTCTGGTGCCGGACATAACGCTCGCGCAGTTCGGCCTGGGACTCGGCGTGGTCAGGTTTCAACTGCGCCTTGAGGTGAGCCTGGTACTGCTTGCCCAGGTCCAGGTCTCGGCACAGCTGGGTGAACGCATGAATCTTCAGGGTCGTGGTGTGGCGCTCGAAATGATCGCGCACGTCCGGTTGGGTGATGAAACCTGAGGCACTGTCGAAATAGCCCTCTCGAGTCTCGCGTTGCTCAAAGTTGCCAAGGGCAGCGTGCAGCAGGGAGAACGTTTTGACCCTGAAGCCACTGGTCTTTACGCCAAAGGCATCTTCCACCGGTACATACAGGCGCAACCAGGTTTGATTGACGTCCAGCTCGTGGCCGATAGCCTTTAGCTTGGCTTCCAACAAGGGTTGGGCAAACGCTTGCTCCGAGTGTATGTGACTGAAGGTTTTCTCCAGTTCGTTGAGCGACTCGCAACGGGCGTCCAGCAACACTTTGAGCTGATCTTTGTGTGCCTGGGAAGCAGCGTCATACCAGCGGGGAATGGCTGGCGGCGTGTCTTTTAGGGCCTTGCGACGGGAGGGCGAACTGTTGACCAGGCAAGTGGGGATCGCCTGTTTGATCAGCTCGTAATGTTGGCCCTGCTCACCGGGAAGCGGCGTGGCGGGGTCGGTGACCTGAAAGTCCGGCATGGGATGACAACCTTTTTCTTGGAAGAGGTTGTCATCCTAGGCACGCCGTTTTTGCGGCTGGCGCTAACTAAATCAATGACCCGTTCAAAACTGCTCGCGCGGGTTGAACGCAGCCTTTTGCGCCAGGGCCTCCCACAATGCCTTGACCTCATCATCCGCCGCCTTGGGCATGACGGCCTTGAGCTGGATGAACAGATAGCCGCGTTGCCCGGCCTTGTTCAGCAAACCATGGCCCTTGGCACGCATGCGCTGGCCGTTCTGGCTACCGGCAGGCACCTTGAGGTTGATCTTGCCGGTGAGGGTCGGCACGGCCACTTCCGTGCCCAGCGCCAACTCCCAGGGTGCCAGCGGCAGGTTGATGATCAGGTTTTCGCCGTCCACCTCGAACCTGGGGTGGGGCGCAAACTTGATGATCAGGTACAAATCACCATTGGCCCCGCCGCCAATGCCAGGCGCGCCCTGGGCCTTGAGGCGAATGCGCTCGCCATCGGCCACACCGGCCGGGATCTTCACGTTCAGGCTTTTGGTGGTGTTGCTCACATGCCGACCGGAGGCATCGTATTGCGGCACCTGGAAGCTGATCTGCTTGGACTCAGTGGACAGGGTTTCCTCCAGGGAGACCGTGAGCTGCATCTCCACATCCTGGCCCTTGCGCCCGGTAGGACGGCGCTGGCCGCCACCGAAAGCATCACCACGCGAGCCGAAGATCGAACTGAAAAAGTCCGAAAAGTCGCCCGCGTCCTGGCCACCACCAAAGCCGCCACGGCTCTGCCAGCCCGGTGGACCCTGGAACGGCTGGCCATGCTGGCCGTACTTGCGCAGTTCGTCGTATTCGGCGCGCTTGTCGGCGCTTTTAAGCGCTTCATAGGCCTCGGACGCATCCTTGAACTTGGCTTCGGCGTCCTTTTCCTTGCTGACGTCCGGGTGATATTTGCGCGCCAGCTTGCGATAAGCCGACTTGATCTCTTTGTCATCAGCCGTGGGCTCGACACCGAGAATCTTGTAGTAGTCTTTGAAATCCATGGGGGCATCACCATCCGTTATCGATATCGCGCAGCCCGCCACACGGCACGCCATGGCTGGCAGCCTGGGAATTGATGTCAGGGCGCGTCATAAGTTAATCGGCGGCACACAGGGTCAGTGCAATCACTGTGTACCGCCTGGATATGCCCACAAGATTGGGGCAAAACCCGCCCTTTCAAGATGGGATATGGCTATTTACGACGACAGACCCGTTACTTACTCGGGTAGGATCAAGCGAACAGGTTTTTTATTGCCCCCTCAGTGTACTGATAATCCATGCGCAGCTCGGCGCCCGCTGAAATGTCTTCAGTGGCAAATACCGCCGTCAGTATCAAATTCTCGCGTTTGGTTCGCGCACCCTCCCCTACCCCCATCCACCTGTCTGCCTCGACATTGAAGCCCACCGCTTCAACGTTGTAGCCACTGGGGGCCTGGCGCAACGGTTTGCCCTGGGCGTCATACTCGAAGAGGGTATTGATTCTGGAAATAATATTATCCCCCGACAGGTGGATCGGCTCTTCCACCAGGGTATTGCCCCGCGCGACCTCCTTGCTTCCTACCCTCATGGTGTACGTCTGCCCGCTGGGTCCGAAGATCCCCATGGGCAATACCGTTCCGCCGTACACGCCGACGATCTCGCCCTTGGCGATACGCCGGTTGGCAACCACCGTGGCCTGGCCTATCAACGCGCTTTCACCGGGCGCTTTCATGTCCTGGGCCGTAAACGAACGTAGCTGGAGTTTCTCTTCATAGCGTGCGCCCACCTGCTCATAGCCCTGAAATTGAATGTAGGGCTTGATCTGCTCCGAGGTGTAGCGCACACCGGGATCTATCGTGACCGCTTGCTCCAATTCGCGAATGCGGATCGCCCGGCCTTGATAGTCCCTGAGCGGGTATTTGCCGTTATTGGCACGGTTATAACTGCCGATGCGATTGGGGCTGGCCGTAAAGTGGATATCGCGACGCATATGGCGCAGTTCCTCCGCCGTGTAGGGCGTTACCGGCATGGACTCCGACGCGTCGAAAAACTCATCGTCGGAGCCCTGCGGCTTCATCCCACCCGCCAACCCCCTGCGCTTCCAGACCCCATGGATATCGGGCTTGGCTACCACCCCACTGCTGACCAGCGCCAACGGGTTCTGGGGTGCCTGCACCCGCAAGATGTAATGCTCGCCATCGCCCGCATCCGGCATGCTCGCGACAAAATACTGTTTGCCGTTGAAATCGATGGCTTTAGCCTCAGACAGTTGCAGCTCCTGACCCACAGGCTCCACCAACACTTCAAGGCTCGCAGTGGGCATCAACGCTTGCGCCACTTCATCGCGGGACAGGGTTTGAATCAGCTGTGCTTCTTCGATTGCAAACTGCCCCTGCAGTGCTTCGGCCTCACCGTCGAACACCGCCTTGGAGATTGCACCGGACTCGAAATCGCGCAACAACGCATTCATTTGTTCGTGATGGGGTTGGTTCTGCGCCTCGAACCGCGAGCGGTATTTGTTCGCGATGTAGTCTTGCCAGAATTCCCTGGCGAGCATGGCTTGAAACTCATGCACCGAATTATCCAGGCCGATCACCTTATCGTACGCAGCATCCAGCATCGCCTGGCTGACGTTGCCGAAACGAATGAATCTGGTCTGCTGCGCCTGGCCAGGCAAGTCAAGCCGCTCTTTGAGGCCGTAACGATAGGCCAGCCTGATTTCCACTTCTTCCAGAGCCCTTAGAGCGTCAGCCTTCTGCGTCGCCGTCAGGTCTTCGCGGCTATTGATCGCAGTCCGGCGCTGGTCGATATCCGTAAGGGCGATCTTTTCCACTTCCTCCAGACGGAACAAGCCCCTGGACAGCTTCACCAGCGCGGCGCCCTGAGTCGAATCCAACGCCTGGGCCTTGGCATTGCTGGTCATCAGCAGGATTTCCAGATTACCGAAGGTCAGGGCGGCACGGTCGCAACACGTCGCCTGGCCCGCCCACTCGAACATCTCCTTGCGCAGCTGCTCCGACTCGGCGCTGTGGCTGGCAATCGCGTCGATCACCTCCCACACCCGCTGCTGCACATCCTCATATTCAGCGGGCGCCACGTTCAGGTCTCTGAGCATGTCGAAAAAACCGTCCGAGCCTGGCAGTGCACGCAGGGTGGACCATTGGCTTTGGCGCTGGGCAAGCTGCTGCGTTGACAACCCTCTGGCCCAGCGCTGAAACGGCGCTGAGTCGCCAGTAACGGCCTGCGGCACAGTCACCTCCAGAGTGGTGCGCACCAACCTGTTGGCCGCTCGCTCCGGGTCGGTAAGCCGACGGTTGTAATCGGCGATTCGCGCCTGAGTTTCGGCGGACAAGGGGTTCAGGCCCAGGTCAGTGACGCTGGTTACCCGCAGGGATTGCGCCAACGCCTCGTCCGAGGGGGCAATCAGCGCATCGGGCAGCGTTGAAATCCGACTGCCCCTCAGGTACACCGCATCCAGGCTGGGCTGCGCCCCCAGCCCGGTGGGAAAGGTTTCAATATGGGTATTGCCCATCCCCAGCGAACGCAAATCCGTCATCTGGCTGAAATCCGGCGCGATATCAAGGGGGTTTGAATTGAGGATCAAGGCTCTGAGGGTGCTGCGCGACGCCAGCATCGCAGCCGACTCCGGGTTCAGGCGTATCTGGTTATTTTGCAACGACAGCCGGGTCAGGCCATGCATCTGCCCCAGCGCCGGCGGCAACTCGCGCAACTGGTTGCGCGACATGTCCAGCCAGCGTACGCCCTGATGGCGAGCGAGGAACCCCTCAGGCGAAGTACTGAGGTTCATGTTGCTCAGCTTGAGTGAGCCTACGTGGCTGAAGTCCGCATCCAGGTCGGGCAGGCTTGGCAGCGTCAGGCCGCTGAGGTCCAGCTCCAGGCCGAAGGGCTCGCCGTCGTTGGTGAGCTGTTGCGGGGTTTCACGGCGCCAGCAGCGCATGATGCGGTTGTGCGCCAGGTTGCGATCACGCAGTGACGCAGCATCGGTGGCGCGCTCCCCCACGCGCACATAGCGCTGGCGCTCGCCGCCGCCTGAAAATGCCCACGCGTTCAACTGCCTGAGCAGCACAGAAAACTCCTGCCAGCGCCGGTCCAGCTCGGTATCGGCGCCTTCGCCCCAGCTCCAGACAAGCTCCCGGGCCTTTTGCAGGGAATACTCGGGGTACATGTGCTGCACCATTTCCAGGCGTGGATTTCTGCTGTCAAAGGCGCCATCGAGAGCGCCTGACACAAGGTCGGGGCGTGACTGGTTCACGTCCTGCCAATACTTATCGAATGTTTCCCAGTAATCGTGTGGGAAGCGATTGCCATCAAGCAAGGTGACGTTATTGATCCGCACGATCGTTTCCAGTTGATCTGCCGGCGGAACAAGATTGTCCTGCGGTACCTGCAGCAGTCGATTGTGACGTAAGTCGACGCGCTCCAGCCCAGTCTGCGTCCTCAACCCCGAAGGCCAACGCTCGATTCGGGTGAAAGATAGATTCAGCGCTCTTAAATGCGGCATACCGCCGAAATCAGGCAATGTACCCAGCGGATTTTCCGAAAGATCCAGCACTTGCAAGGCATCCAGAGCGCTCAAGCTTGCCGCGCTACGCTCGCTCAGTTTCAGTTCATTGGAGGGCAGTTTCAACGACGTGAGCTGCTTCATATCGCCGATCACCGCCGGCAACTCGACCAACTCGGCGCCAGTCATGCTCAGGCTCTTGATATGCGTGAAATTTTCGAGGAACAACGAGCTGGAGTGCCCCTTCCATGTGAGCCCCGATAACGCCACTTCCTGGACATGACTGAAGTCGGCCTTCAGCGGCGGCAAATCCACCCAACGAATCTCGTCTTTTGAACGACGGATATTCAACTGGCTTCCGGTCTCGCGACGCCAGCAGCGTTTGATTGCATCACTCACACGCCATTCGGCGCTGTAGTACGCCAGGGCATGTGGCCCTCTGGAGCGAGCCCACGCTTTCAAGGATTTTTTCAGGTGGTGGTATTCCAGCTCACGACTGGCCAACCCGCCTGGGACATCTTCGCCCAGCGACTGAATAAACGCTGTGACTTGCTCCTCAGTGAATGATGGATACAACCGGCGTACCCGCTCTGCTGGAGAGCGCAGCACATTAGCCGCCACCCTTGCCATATGCCGAAAGCCCGGAGCGCCGCCCATCAAGCGGACCATCGGATCGTACTCGGGCTTGCGTAGCGGGTAGTCCTCCAGCACCGTGCGCAACGCCTGGCGCGAAAGAGGGTTGCGTTGAATCGCCTGCTTCAATTCGACCGCGCTGCCCAACCCGAGACGCTGACGCTCATCGGGCGCGAGTTGCTCCCAGATGGCGCTGTAGAAATCGCCGGGCAGGGTTGCCTGGAACTCACCGCTGTCCAGCAGTATCAGGCTGCGCTTGTGCGGGAAGTCGGGGGAGCCGATGGCGTCCATCAGCGTGCCCTCCGCCGAGTACTGACGCAACTCCACCCGCGAGCCACGGTGCCAGCCCGGCAGGGTTTCCAGGGTGCGCAAGGCCAGGCGCTGACTGTCGAGGTGGGTCTGAGTGTCTAGGTGCAGCCCTTCGTAGGCGCGCGCCACGCGGGTTTCCTGCGCGCACCATTTAGCCTGCGTGGCCAACCGGTCAGGCAGGCGCCCGCTGCTGCGAAAAGCGGTCAGCTCATCCACAGCAGCGCCTTGCAGCAAGCGTTCGGCGGCCAGCGTCGGCAAGGCCGGGTAGGCATCCAGCACGCGCTGCACATCGGCGTCAGGCTTTGGGTTCAACGCACGGTAACGCTCCTCCAGCAGCGGTCCCTTGAGGCTATCAACGGCATCGCCAAGGTACTGGCGCAGCTTGGCGGCGCGAACGTCCAGCGACTCTTCGGGGCTGCCGGGGAATTCCTTGAGCTGCGGGTCGACGCCTTGCAAGGTGTACAGCAACTCCCTGAGTAAACGGCCCTGGGCCATGGCGGTCTCGGTCAACACCATCACGCGCTTGGGCAATAAGGGCGACGCATCGGCGCTTTCCCACACGACCTCGCCCGTTGGGCCGATGACTTTCAGCGCTACGCCATCAGGCAGCAGGCCACGGCGTTGAAGCAGGTCAAATTGCAGTGCCGGCTCGGCTTTCTGGTAGACCAGCGGGTCGCTGCTTTTGATTTGCTCGACAAAGGTGGTCAATTGCTGATGCAGTTCAAAGCGCTTGATGGTGTCGTCAAGCAACAGCGGCAAGGGTTCATGATCGACCGCAACCTGGCGCAGAGCGTCAGTTTCGACGCCGCTGATACGCAACGGATCCGCCTGCTCGACCAGCCCGAGGCGCTTGATCAAGGTGGGCTCGTCCCAGGTCAGCGGTTCTTCCAGCTCATGAGTCCACACCCCGTTATGGTTGTGTTCCAACTCCGGCGCATAGGCGTCGGGGCGAGTCGGGTGCTGAATACGGTACTGGCCGCTCGGGTCTTGCTTGACCTGGTAATGCGTATCCTCAAACGACACCCATTGCTGACCGGCATGATCGTACAGGCCCAACGTATTGGGCTTGACCTCTGGCGCCGGTTTGGTGTTAGAGGCATAGGGCCTGAGGTCGGGGTTCCACAGTACCTGCTTGCCCGTGGGCAGCGTCACCGGTTTGAGGTGATCCACTGCGCTTTGCCATTTGACGGCGGGCAGCACCTTGGACCCGGTGGCGATGAACGCTACGTTCAGGGCTACCGATGCAAAATGCGCCCACATCTGGCGGGGCTCGCCTTGATCGTAGGCCTCGATGCCTTCAAATACTTCGTAGCACATCTGCGATGCGCCCACGGCCAACATGATCGGGCCGAGCCCCGGCACCACGAACGCGGCGAGATTGAATACGCTGACGGCCGCCTCGAAAAAGCCTTCCAGGCGTTCGAGCCGGGCCTTGCGGTCCTCGTCTTCGGTGGGCACGGCCACTGCGCGTGCATCGCTCAGGATCTTGCTGATATGCGCCTGGCGACTGCGCTGCCACAGCTCACCGGCAAGGGCGAACTCTTGCATAGGCAAGCGCGCCAACGGCGTGCGCAACGGGTAGTCCGCGCCGCCATTGCCGTTACTGGCAGGCTGGTACAGACGGTTGAACCGGGTGAAGAACCCGCCTTGTTCGCGCACCGGCACAAAGCGGCTGAAGAAGCGCCGGTACGATGCGCTGTGCAGACGGGTACGCAAGTCGGCCATGAATTCGCCACTGGACGCATACTCCTTGAGGGGCTGTTGCGGGTCGCCGGGGATGTACACCACCAGAGGCTCGGGGCGGTTGGTGTTTTGCCGATCAGGGCCGATCAGCAGCGGCCCCACCAATACGCTGTCGAACACGTTGAGCGCGGTGTATGTCACAGGCTTCCCGGCCAGTTTCGGCGTGGCGGAGCCCGTGACCACATTCTGGAGCATCTGGCAGGCGTCGGCACTGAGCGGTCCGGTGCTTTGCAACCGGGCAATATCGATGCACAGTGCCAACTGCTGGCGTTGATGCTCTTCCAACAGCTGTTCAAGGGCCTGGCGTTCATCCGCGTCCTGGGGCTCTACAATGGCCTTGATATGCGCCTGATAAAGCGCGCCAAGGTCCAATGTGCGGCAAAGCCTGGCGAAAGCATGGGGCGTGATCGCCACCGCCTGTGCCTGGACGGCCGCGAAGGTCGCAATGATGTGGGGGTTTTCTAGGTTGAAGGTGGTGATCAGTTGGCAATCGGTGCACGACGACGGCTGCTCTTCATCGGCCTCGAAATTGGCCAGGGCCGCTTCCAACAGGGAAATGCCGCGATACCTGTAGGTCAGTGACGGGTCGTTTTGCTGCTCGAAAACAAATGCACCGTAGAAGTCATCGCGAGCACCTTTTGAGCCGTATTTGCGCACGAAAAATACATTGCGCACATCCAGTTCCAGGTTGAACTCTTTCTTGATCGCCTCTTTGAGCGGCTGTTCGGCGAAGGCCAGGACGTCTTCAATCTGGCCCAGGTGCTCTTCAATCGCATTGAGCGTTTCGCGAAAGCGCGTGTGCCGGGCAGCCAGAGTGGTTTTGTCTTGGTGAGTGGCGGCCAGGTACCAGGCAGGAATATCCATCTCGTGCGTGCCTAGCTCTTGCTGGCGTTGCGGCGAGCCTTCCATGAACCAGTTCGGCACGCGTTGTTTGAGAAAGTCGTAATGCACGCCGCGCAGGTCGGCGTTGAAGGTTGCATCAGGCATAGCGATTCGTCCGTGAGGGCAGTAAAACCCGAGCCTAACCAAGCCCCTGCCGGTTCAAGACGTAGCTATATAGCGCGAATTTACGGATCGCCGGTCTACGCATCCGCTCGCGAGTGACATACACTGCGCGGCCGTTTTTTGCCCGGAACCTGTAAGACATGAAAAACGAATCTCCAGCCCGTGCCTGCGGCATCGACTTCGGCACGTCCAACTCCACCGTCGGCTGGATCCGCCCCGGCGAGGAGACGCTGATCGCGCTGGAGGACGACAAGATCACCCTGCCGTCAGTGGTGTTCTTCAACTTCGAGGAGCGCCGCCCGGTATATGGTCGCCTGGCGCTGCACGAATACCTGGAGAACTACGAAGGCCGCCTGATGCGCTCGCTCAAGAGCCTGCTGGGTTCCAAGCTGATCAAGCACGACACGAGCGTGCTCGGCACTGCCATGCCCTTCACCGACCTGCTGGCACTGTTTATCGGCCAACTCAAGAGCCGCGCCGAAGCCAACGCCGGTCGTGAATTCGAAGAAGTGGTACTGGGCCGCCCGGTATTCTTCGTCGATGACGACCCGATGGCCGACCAGGAAGCGGAAAACACCCTGGTGGATGTGGCGCGCAAAATCGGCTTCAAGGACATCTCGTTCCAGTACGAACCGATTGCAGCGGCGTTCGACTATGAGTCGACGATCGAGAAAGAAGAGCTGGTGTTGATCGTCGATATCGGCGGTGGTACCTCCGACTTCTCCCTGGTGCGCCTGTCGCCGGATCGTCGTCACAACGACAATCGCCAGAGCGACATCCTCGCCACCGGCGGCGTGCACATCGGCGGTACCGACTTCGACAAACAGCTCAGCCTGCAAGGCATGATGCCGCTGTTCGGCTACGGCAGCCGCATGAAGAGCGGCGCCTACATGCCCACCAGCCACCACATGAACCTGGCCACCTGGCACACCATCAACTCGGTGTACTCGCAAAAATCCCAGCTGGCCCTGGGCAGCATGCGCTACGACATCGAAGACACCGGCGGCATCGACCGCCTGTTCAAACTGATCGAACAGCGCGCCGGGCACTGGCTTGCCATGGAAGTGGAAGAAACCAAGATCCAGCTCACCCATCAAGACAGCCGCCACGTGCCGCTGGACCGCATCGAAGCGGGCCTGAGCGTAGACCTGAGCCGCGCACTGTTCGAGTCGTCCATCGACAGCTTGCTGGAACGTGTACGCGGCAGCGTCACGCAGTTGCTCAACGACGCCTCGGTGAGCGTGGCGCAGGTGGACACGGTGTTCTTTACCGGCGGCTCCAGCGGCATCCCGGCGCTGCGCCACAGCATCTCTGCAATGCTGCCGAATGCGCGGCATGTGGAAGGCAATATCTTCGGCAGTATTGGCAGTGGTTTGGCGATTGAGGCGAGCAAGCGCTACGGCAGCTGAGTTTCAGCTGAAACCGTGGCGCGCCCACTTGACGGTAACCACGATGCGAAGCGAGCCGCTTTTGATCTTGATCTGCTTTTGATCTTAGGCGCCCCGTTAAACCACGCTGGCCGGAATTCGACAGGGATTTGGGGGGTAAACCGGCAGGGATGCCGGTTTAGCCGCCCCGCGCCATGGATGGCGCGTGGCGGCGGCCCCCCAAATCACTGGCGGATTACGGGCACACCGAGCCTAAGCGAGGTGCCGAGTGGTGGGGCAAGAGCGTTTTGCTTACTTTTGCGCTTCTCAAAAGTGAGACGCCGTCAGGGCGTAACCCTAAGCGGCCGTTACCTAAATAACGGATATGTACGCGGTCAAATCCAACATCCCGGTCGGCTGTCAGGCCGCCTTCGCGAGCAAGCCCGCTCCCACAGTTTGATCGCGGGGCGTCAGATAGATAGGGGCCGGCTGTGAGGCCGTCATCGCAGGCAAGCCAGCTCCCACAATTTGATCGGGTTGTGTCAGGTAGATAGGCTTCGGCTGCAGGCCGTCATCGCAGGCAAGCCAGCTCCCCCAGGTGATCGCATTTCAACGTGGGAGCGGGCTTGCCCGCGATGGCGTCAGCCCAGGCGACACAAGGCTTAAACCATCCCACCCAGCTTCAGCTCGCTCTTCAGATAGGCATAGTAAATCGGCCCCGCCACCACCCCCGGCAGGCCGAACGCTGCCTCAAACACCAGCATCGCCAACAACAACTCCCATGACTTGGCACTGATCTGCCCGCCGACGATTCGCGCGTTGAGGAAGTACTCGACCTTGTGGATCACGATCAAATACCCCAGTGCCGCCACCGCCACCCAGATCGACAGCGACAGCGCCACGATGGTGATCAGGGTGTTGGAGATCAGGTTGCCAATCACTGGCAGCAGACCGAGCAGGAAGGTCAGCACGATCAGGGTCTTGGTCAACGGCAGGTGAATGCCGCATAACGGCAGCACCACTGCCAGGAACACCGCGGTGAAGGCGGTGTTGAGCGCGGCGATCTTGATCTGGGCGAACACGATATTGCGAAACGCCTGGACCAGCAGGTGCAGGCGGTCGAACAGCGCGGCGGCCAAGGGTTTGCGCTTGGTCAGGTCGGGCACGCGCTGCAAGGCGATGATCGCACCCAGCACCATGCCGATCAGCAAGGTGACGAACATGTGGGCGGCGTCTTTGCCGACCAGTTGCAGTTCGCTCAAGTGCTTGCTTAGCCAATCGCCAATGGCCACGCGAAACTCCGCGGCGCTGGCGGGCAAATAGGCGTCGATGGACGGCGGTAATTGACCGCGCGCGCGGTCGACCACGCCCATGAATTTGTCCAGGGAAGCCCCCGGGTTTTCCGCTTCGTGGAGCAGGAAGCTGATGGCGCCAGCGAAGATCAAGGCCAACACGCTGACGATCAAGGTGCCCAGCAAGGCCACCGCCAGCCAACGCGCGCGCCGGCCTTCGATCAGGCGTTGCAGTTGAGGGGTGAGCATGTTGACCAGTTCATAGACCAACAGGCCGGCCAGCAGGCTGGGCAGCAATTTCAGCGGCAGTACCAGCAGCAACCCGCCGAAAATGATGATGTAGCTGGACAGCAACAACACATGACGCTGAGAAAACGTTGGCATACAGCCTCAAAACAAACGGCGTTGAAGGATGTTGTA